>CAZULR010000031.1:0-15411 GCA_964621235.1 uncultured Acidimicrobiaceae bacterium | reverse complement strand
GTCGTCCTGACCGGCCGCCACGCGGCGCTCGAGACGTGGTGGCACGAGTACACCGATGCCGACCGGACCCGGGCGCGCGACCTGCTGGCCGAGGCGGGGTTCGGGAGCACCGCCTTCGGCGGGCGGGCGTTCGGCCTGCTGTCCGAGGGCGAGCGTCAGCAGGTGCTCCTGGCCCGGGCGCTGATGGGCGACCCCGAACTGATCCTGATGGACGAGCCGGCCGCCGGCCTCGATCTCGGTGCCCGGGAGGGGCTCCTGGCCCGGCTGGCGGCGCTCGCGGCCGACCCGGCGGTGCCACCGCTGGTCCTGGTCACCCACCACCTCGAGGAGATCCCGCCCGGGGTCACCCACGCCGCGCTGCTGCGCTCGGGCCGTCTGCTGGCGGCCGGACCGGTCGGAGCGGTGCTGACCGACGCCGCCGTCTCCGACGCCTTCGGGGTCGGCGTGGTCGTCGAGCGGCGTGGTGGGCGCTGGGTGGCGCGGTCCGACACCTGAGACGCCGGGGCCGGTCGCCGCGGCGGCGGGCGCCCGCCGGTCGGGGAACACCAGGGGTCACCGTGGCGTTGTAGAGGGCAGGCACGACCCGAGGAGCCCTGTTGACCACCGCCACCGCCACCGCCGATTCGCCGTCCGCCGCCACCGGCCGCACGGTCGCCGACTTCTGGTTCGACCCGCTCTGCCCGTGGGCCTGGATCAGCTCGCGGTGGGTCCTGAACGCCGCAGAGGTCCGGGACTTCGAGGTGCGGTGGCACGTGATGTCCCTCGCCTATCTGAACTCGGGCCGCGACGAGCTTCCCGAGGAGTACCGGAAGCTCCTGGAAACGGCGTGGGGACCGGTGCGCGTGGTGGTGGCCGCCGAGCAGGCGCACGGGCCCGAGGTCGTGCTGCCGCTCTACACCGCACTCGGCACCCGTCGCCACGTCGGTGGCGCGGAACTGGACCGGGACACGATCCTGGCGGCGCTGGACGAGGTGGGCCTGCCGGCCGACCTGGCGGACGCCATGGACACCGATGCCTATGACGAGGCGGTCAAGGCCTCCCACCACTTGGGCATGGACCAGGTCGGCATGGACGTCGGCACCCCGGTGATCGCCGTCGAGGGGGTGGCGTTCTTCGGCCCCGTCGTGACCCCGGCACCGAAGGGCGAGGCGGCCGGCAAGCTGTGGGACGGCGTGCTGCTCGTCGCCGGCACCCCCGGCTTCTACGAGCTCAAGCGCACCCGTGACGCCGCCCCGGACTTCACCTGAGCGGCCCGCCGCTGACCGGTGCCGTCGTCAGCTGAGCAGTGACAGGACGAGCAGGCCCTGGGCGAGGTGGTAGGTGACGTGCACGGCGACGTCGCCCCGGGGGATCGGGTGCACGAAGCGGTTGAGGGCGAGGATGGTGTCGGACGCCACGAAGAGCGCCGCCCCGGCGAGCGCCGCCGGCACACCCACGTTGGCCGCCAGCACCGCCATGGTCAGGATCACGACCAGGTAGACGGCGACAGGGGCGATGAGCCCGCGGTGGCCGCCGCGGGCCAGTGACCGGAAGATGAGCGTGGCGGGCACCGCACCGTAGGCGACGGCCACCAGCGCGGCCACCACCAGGCCCGTCGTCGAGAAGGCGAACGGCGGCACGCCCGGTGGCGAGGGCGCCTGGAGGAACCCCACGATGTAGAGCACGTGGCCAACCAGGAACGCGCCCAGTCCGGCGACGAACAGGTCCCGGGGCACCATCAGCAGGACGTCGCCGGCCAGGCACAGCACCAGCGCGGCGACGAACCACCACCTGCGGTCGACCAGGACGGTATGGGCCGTGGGCAGCACGGCACAGGCCGCGATGAGCGCGACGAGCACGCCGGGCTTGGCCAGGTACTCGAGCCGGGCGTCGTCCCGGGCGACGGCCGTCCAGTCGACGACCGCCACCGCGCCGGCGACCACCAGGAGCGTCCAGAACGCGATCACCCGGATGACGCTAGTGCCGTGGTGGAGCGACCACGCAGAGTATCCACCACTGCGGAATTCGTCATCGGTAGCGTTTGCGCTGGTAACAGGTCGGTCGAGGAGCTGATGCCTGTGGTGCTGGTGATCATCATCGTGGCGGCCTGGGCCGTCATACTGGGGCCGAACCTCCTCAAGCGCCGCGCCCGGGGTGGGGGTGACCAGTCGATCACGCACTTCCACTACCAGCTCCGCGTCCTGGAGCAGCGGGCGCCCGAGCCGATCGTCGCCCCGGCCTACCGCCTGCGGGCCGTCGACGGCAGCGGCACCCCGACCTCCATCCACTACCCGGACGACGGCCGGCCGCCGGTGCTCTCCGTGGTGGGCGCGAAGGAGCTCCCACGGCCGGCCCTGGCCTTCCTGGGTGACCCGGAGCCGGAGGTCGTCGCGCCGGTGCCGGCATCCGACGCCGACCGGACCCGTCCCGGCCGTCCCGGACCGGCCGCAGTCCCGGCCGCGCTCCCCGCCGCCGGCGCCTATGACGGCCACGACGCGTACGGGGACCCCTACGCCCGGGACCACCGGGCGCCCGCCGCGCCGGCCGGGATCGACCACGCCCGCCGCGTGGTCGAGTCCTCCACGCGGGCCCGGGCCCGTCGGCGCCGCCGGGACACGCTCGCTGTGCTGGCGGCGGTCTTCGGTGTCACCGTGCTGGCCGGACTGGTCACCGGGTCCTCGGTGGCGTGGGCCGTGGCCGGTCTCGACGGGGTGGCCCTCGCCGGCTACGTCGCCCTCCTCGTCCACCTCCGCCGCATGGCGCTCGAGCGCGAGCACAAGCTGCGCTACCTCGACCCCTACGCCGCCCGGCCCCCCCGGGTCGACGGACTCCCCACCCACGTCAGCGGTCGCTACGCCCATCCGTCGAGCCAGCAGGCCGTCGCCCACTGAGGCCGGCGGCGCACCGGCCCGGTCGTGAACCGGGCGGGCGGCGCCCCCGGCGGTTAGGGTTTCCCATGACCCACGACACCCGCGCCGACGCCACCGACCCGCAGGCCCCCCTGGCCGCTGCGGTCGCCTCCAGCCTCGAGGGGCGCATGCTCCTCACCCATCCGTTCTACCGTCGCTGGGAGGCCGGCGAGCTCCGGCCCCGGGAGCTCGCCGAGTACGCCGTCCACTACCGGGCCTTCGAGGCCGTCCTGCCGACCGTGTTGACGGCGGTCGTCGAGCGCCTGCGGGTCGACGGCGACCTCGAAGCCGCCGACCTCGTGGCGCGCAACCTGGCCGACGAGCTGGGCAGCCCACGCCCGCACCTCGAGCTGTTCGACGAGTTCGCCGACGCACTGCCCGACGACGCGGTGGCGCCCTGCGCCGGACCGGCCGCCGTGGCGCTGGCCGACACCTACCGGGCCCTGGCCGAGCAGTCGCCGGCCGCCGCGGTTGCCGGACTCGCCGCCTACGAGACCCAGGCGGCCGCCATCGCCGCCACCAAGGGGGACGGCCTGCGCCGCTGGTACGGCCTGGACGCCGCCGGCACCGCCTTCTGGGACGTGCACGCCACCATGGACGTCGACCACGGCGACTGGTCGATCGAGGCCCTCGCCCTGCTCGACGCTGACCCGTCCGAGGTGGCCGACGCCTCCCGGCGTGCCGCCGACGCCTGGTGGGCGCTGCTCGACGAGCGCGAGGCCGAGGCGGCCGCCGCCGCCTGAGGCGCACCGGATGGCCGTCGTGCGGTGACCGGGGGACTGGTGCGGTCGCCGGCCGCGGGTCGCGTGGTGCGGACGATCGGCACGGTCATCGTGACGGCGGGCCTCCTCGCCGTCACCGCCGCCCTGGCCGTGCGCCCGTCCGCCCGGCAGGAGACGGCCGGCATCGGCCTGGCCGCGATCATGGGCGGCCTGATGGTCCTGCTTCTCGGCAACTACCTCCGCCATGCCGCGGCGCGGACGGAGGCCGGCCCCGGGTGGGCTCAGCCCAGCTCGGTGCCGACGACCGACACGAACGACACCATCTCGCCCGGGTAGCCACCGAGGTTGTGGGTGAGTGCCAGCTTCTTGTCGGTGTGGATCTGACGCTCCGGGGTGGCCTCGCCGCGCAGCTGCAGCCACGCCTCGAAGAACATCCGCAGACCGGAGGCGCCCACCGGGTGGCCGAAGCTCTTCAGCCCACCGTCCGGGTTGACGGGGAGCGCCCCGTCGCGGTCGAAGGTGCCGGCGAGCACCTCCTTCCAGGCCGTCCCGCGCGGGGCGAAGCCGAGGTCCTCCATCAGGACCAGCTCGGTCGGGGTGAAGCAGTCGTGGACCTCGGCCATGGCCAGCTCGTTGCGGGGGTCGGTGATGCCGGCCTGTGCGTAGGCGTCAGCCGCCGCCGTCGCGCACTCGGGGAACCACGTGTAGTCGTAGTCGGGGTCGATGAGGCCGCTTCCGCTGCCCGCGGCGAACGACAGCGCCTTGATGTAGATGGGCTTGTCCGTGTATCTGAGGGCGTCCTCGGCCCGCACCACGATGGCCGCCGCGGCGCCGTCGGCCACCCCGGCACAGTCGAACACGCCGAGCCGTCCGGCCACCCGGGGCGAGGCGCAGATGGTCTCGGTGGAGACCTCCTTGCGGAACTGGGCCCGGGGGTTGCGGGCGCCGTTCTGGTGGTTCTTCCAGGAGATGCGGGCGAGCACCTCGGTCAGCTCGTCCTCGCCGACGCCGTACTTCTTGCCGTAGGCGGGGGCCACCATCGAGAACATGGCGGCCGCCGTCAGGGTGCGGGCCGTGCCGTCGTTCGGGATGGGGAACGCGTTGAGTCCCTGGTATCCGGAGTCCTTCACCTTCTCGGCGCCCAGGGCCATGGCGACGTCGTAGGCGCCCGACGCCACGGCGTAGGCCGCCGCCCGCAACGCCTCGGACCCGGTGGTGCAGTAGTTCTCGACCCGGGTGACCGGCTTGCCCTCGAGCTGGAGCGGCCGGGCCAGGGTGATGCCGCTCATGCCGGACTGGGCCGTGCCGAACCAGTAGGCGTCGACCTCGTCCTTGGTCAGCCCGGCGGAGGCGAAGGTCTCCTCGGCGGCCTCGACGATGAGGTCGTCGAGGCTCTTGTCCCAGTGCTCGGCGAACCGGGTGCAACCCATCCCGACGATCGCCACCTGGTCCTTGATCCCATGCGAAGCCATTGCTCTCCTTGGAGGTCTGTGCAGCTGCGGAGTGCCGGGCGGTCTGCCCGGCGGGGTGGTCGGAGGTCAGCCAGCCGTGGCGGCGGCGCGCACGGGGGTGGCCTTCCAGAAGTAGTCGTGGATGCCGTCGGCCGTGTAGAGCTTGCGGAACGTCATGCGCACCCGGTCGCCGATGTCGACGCTGTCGGGGTCGACGTCGGTCAGCTCCACGGGGAACCGGCCGCCGCCGTCGAAGTCGAGCACGGCGAAGACGATGGGCGGGCTGGGTGAGTAGGCCAGGCGGTCGATCGTGTAGGTGGCGATGGTCGCCTCGGCGTCGGACCGGTCGACCGGCACCATGTCGTCGACCGCGCCCCCCTGCATCGAGATCCGCGACGGCGGCAGGTGGACGGCGCCGGACGTGCGGTCCTGGGAGCCGACGAAGCCGAACTTCCAGTCCTCGTTGCGCCAGGCGGCCGACGACGAGACCCGCTGGGGCTCGGGTCGGCGGGGTGGCTCGGGGGTGACCATGCCGCGCCAGGTGAGGAATTTGCCGTAGGGGAGGTCGGCCCCGGCGGCCACCTGGTCGGCCACCGGATCGGGCGGGGTCCAGTCGGCGAGGGCGGCGGTGGTGCGGAACACGAGCACGTCGGCCCCGTCGGCGAGGGACACCACGGCCACGACCTCGCCCGGAGCGGCCTGCTCGAGCAGCGAGGCGAGGACCAGGACGGCATGGGCCGCCCCGGTCTGCCCGACGGTCGTCGAGAGATCGTCGGCCAGGGCACCGTCACGCACGCCGAGCTTGCGACCCAGGGCCTTGGCGGCGCGCCCGTGCATGCCGGTCACCACCACCCGGTCGACGTCCTCGGCGGTCACCCCGGCGGCCTTCAGGCCGGACTGCCAGGCGTCGCTCCCGAGCGGCACGTAGCGGGTCTCCCCGAACCGCTCCTCCCAGGTGCGCGAGCGTCGGTCGCCCGGTGTCCGCCAGCGGTCGAGGAACTCGTCGGTGACCGATGCCCCGCCCAGGAACTCGGCGATCACGGGCGTGCCCGGTGCGTCGTCGCCGACCAGGACGGCGGCGGCGCCGTCGCCCCCGGCGGCCTCGTCGCCCGAGGTGGGCAGGCCGTCGCGCAGGTCGGACACCACCACCAGCGTCGTACCGGACCCGCCGGCATCGAGGGCCGTGCGGAGGGCCCCGGGCCCGGAGCGCAGGGCGCCGCCGAAGTCGAAGGCCGCCACCTCGCTGGGCTGGTGCAGGGCGGCGTGCACGGTGGCGGCGTTGGTCTTGTCGAGGTAGGCCGGCGTGGCCGTGGTGAACCACAGGGCGCCCGGCGCCGCCGTGGGGGCCGAGCGCAGGGCCCGGCGGGCGGCCTCGACGCCCATGGTCGTGGTGTCCTCGTCGTGGGAGGCCACCGAGCGGGCGCCCTTGCCCCCGCCGGTCCCGAAGACCTTGGCGACCTCGGCCCGCTGCAGGCGGCGGTAGGGGACGTAGCCGGCGATGCCGACGATGCCTCGGGTCATGCCGTGCCTCCGCTGGGGTGCTGGTGCTCCATGGGGGTCCCTTCGTGGTCGTGTCGGGGCGGACCGGCGCCGGAGCGCTGTCGTGGCGACCCGGCGACGGGGGCCGCTGGCCCCGTCTTCCCGCCCATTCTATGATGGCAACAGTATCTGACGGTCAGTCAGGTAACATCTGACGGTCAATCAGATCACACCGACGGCACCCGCCGTACCGCAGAGGATGGAGGCCAGGCCATGGACTTCGAGTTCACCCCCGAGCAGCTCGAGTTCGTCAAGGACGTGGAGCAGTTCCTCGACGACAACTACGACCCCGACGTCTTCGACGTCACCCGGGAGAACATGGCCCAGATCGTCGACACGCCCAAGCGGCGGGCGTTCATGGCCAAGCTGGGCGAGCAGGGCTGGCTCGGCATCACCTGGCCCGAGGAGTACGGCGGCAAGGACGGCGACGGGGTCTACGAGTACCTGCTCAACGAGGCGCTGGCCGCCCGGGGCGGGCCCCAGATCGGCAAGGGCGTCGGCATCATCGGCAAGACCATCATCAGCCACGGCACCGAGAAGATGAAGGCCGAGTTCCTGCCCAAGATCCTGAAGAACGAGGTCGAGTTCGCGGTCGGCTACTCCGAGCCCAACGCCGGGTCGGACGCCGCCTCGATGCAGCTCAAGGCCACCAAGGTCGACGGCGGGTGGAATCTCAACGGCCAGAAGACGTGGACCACCTCCGCCCACTTCGCCGACTGGTACTGGGTCGGTGCCCGCACCGACCCGGACGCGGTCAAGCACAACGGGATCACGCTGTTCCTGGTGCCGATGAACCACCCGAACATCACCGTCAAGGCCATCTGGACGATGGGTGACGAGCGGACCAACGAGGTGTACCTCGACGACGTCTTCGTGCCCGACGACTACGTCGTCGGCGAGCTCAACCGGGGCTTCCAGTACATCTCCGAGGCCCTCGACCTCGAGCGGTTCACCCTGTTCACCTACTCGCCGACGGCGCAGCGCCTCGGCCTGCTCACCGACTACGTGAAGGGTGCGACGCGGGACGGCGAGCCCATGAAGAGCGACCCGGTGGTGCGCTCCAAGGTGGCCAACCTGCACACCGAGGCCGAGGTGGCCCGGGTCCTCGGGCTGAAGTTCGTGGCCGCCTCGACCGCCGGTGGGGCCCCCCCCACCACCGAGGCCTCGGAGTACAAACTGTTCACCACCGAGTTCTCCCGTCGGCTGGCCAATGCGTCGATGGACCTCGCCGGGCCCGGTGGCCAGCTGCGGGTGCACACCGAGGAGGCGCCGATGGCCGGACGCTCCGAGTCGACCTACCGGTACACCGTCATCGACACCATCGGCGGCGGCTCGTCCGAGGTCCAGAAGAACATCCTGGCCCGCCGCAAGCTCGGGCTGCCGAAGAACTTCTGAGCCCGTCCCGATCGTGACCACCCTTCCGCCCTCCTCTGCCGCCGCGCCCGTCCTGCCGCTGGCGCGACGCGGGCCGGCGGGCCCGCTCGACGGCGTGGTGGTGCTCGATCTGGCCACCTTCGGGCCGGCGGCACGGTGCACGCGGCTCCTGGCCGACTACGGGGCGTCGGTCGTCAAGGTGGGGGCCGTGGCCGGCAGCGGGGTGGAGACTCCCCGCACGCCGTACTACCTGTACAGCGGGTCACGGCACCTGCGCCACGTGTCGTTCGACCTCAAGGCCCCCGCCGGACGCGCCGCCTTCCTGGCGCTGGTGCGCGGTGCTGACGTCGTGGTGGAGAGCTTCCGGCCGGGGGTGGTCGACCGGCTCGGGATCGGGTTCGAGGCACTGCGCGCGGTGAACCCACGGGTGATCCTGTGCTCCACCACCGGCTACGGCCAGGACGGCCCCCGGGCCGCGTGGGCCGGCCACGACATCAACTACCTGGCGGTGGGGGGGTACCTGGGCGCGACCGAACCGGCCGGGGACGGCGGCCCTCCGGTGTCCGGCGCGACGGTCGCCGACGCCGCGGGCGGTGGGATGCACGCGGCGCTGGCGGTGATGGCGGCCCTGATCGGCCGCGGGGCGGACGGGCCCGGCGTGCACCTCGACGTCTCGATCGCCGAGGGCGTGCTGTGGCTCACCTCGCTGCCCGTGGACGAGTACCTGGCGACGGGTGCGCCGGTGGGCTTCGGCCACGACGTCATCAGCGGTCGCTACGCCTGCTACGACACCTACCGGTGTGCCGACGACCGGTGGCTGGCGGTCGGCGCCATCGAGCCGAAGTTCTTCGCCAACCTGTGCCGGCTGCTCGGGTGCGAGCAGTGGCTGGGGAGCCAGCTCGACGACGCCGTCCAGGACGCGATCCGGGCCGACTTCGCCGCCGCGTTCGCCACCCGCGACCGTGACTCGTGGGTGGCCACGCTCGCCCCGGCCGACACCTGCGTGAGCCCCGTCCTGGACGCCGCCGGGCTGGCCGTGGACGCGCAGTTCGCGGCCCGGGACGCCATCGTCGAGGCCACTGTTCCCGCGGCTGTCCGAGTCGGGGGGGTGCCGGACACGTTCCGCCAGGTCGGTCCGGTGCTGGCCGGAATGCCCGGCAGGGGTGAGCCGGTCGAGGTCGGCGACCCGTCCCGGTCCGACGTCGAGGAGCTGTTGGAGGCCGCCGGCATGGCGGCCGGAGAGATCGCCGCGCTGCGGTCGGAAGGAGTGGTGGCATGAGCGCCATCGGAATCGACGACATCGAAGGACTCCTCGACGTCGCGCAGTACGAGGAGGTGGGCGAGTTCCCGGTCGAGCAGGGCTATGTCTGGACGACCTGCTCGTCGGTGGAGAACGGCAACCCGCTCTTCTGGGACCCGGAGGTGGCCGAGGAGATCACCGGCGGCCCGATCGCACCGCCGACCATGGTGTCGGTCTGGTTCCGCCCGCACCACTGGGCCCCGGACCGCTCGACACCGGGCCTTCCGCTGCAGATCCACTTCGACCTGAAGGAGGGCCTCGGCCTGCCCGAGGCCGTCATGAGCGACAACACGATCGTCTTCTACGAGCCGGTGCGTCCGGGCGACGTGCTGCGGACGAGCCAGATCCTGAAGTCGGTGAGCGACGAGAAGACGACGAAGCTGGGCACCGGCCGGTTCTGGGTGATCGACGTCGAGTACCACAACCAACGGGGCGACCTCGTGGCCGTGGAGAGCTACACGGGCTTCGGCTACCGCCGGGCCGCGACCGGGGAGGCATCGTGACCGCTCCGACCCTGCTCCAGGGCCAGGTGACGGTGGGCGACGCCCTGCCCGAGCTGGCCTACCCCGTCTCGGCCACCACCGTCGTCCTCGGCGCGCTGGCCGCCCGCGACTGGCGGCCGATGCACCACGACAAGGACTTCGCCGTCAACCGCAACGGCACCCGGGACATCTTCCTCAACACCCCCAACCTGGCGTCGTGGTTCGAGCGCTACATCACCGACTGGACCGGGCCCTTCGGCCGGTTGCGGCGGGTGACGTTCCGGATGAAGGGGTCGATCTTCCCGGGGGACACCATGGTGTTCCGGGGCACCGTCACCGACACCGGGGTGGACGACACCGGCTGTGGCTGGGCCGCCCTCGAGATCACCGTCTCGGTGGACGGCGACACCAAGACGTCCTGCACCGCCAGGGTGGCCCTCCCGGTCACCGACGACGACAACCCGTGGGCCCGGACGGGCGACCGCTGGGTCCCCTGACCCCGGGCCCGCACGGCCCGAATTCGACGACACGTACGCACGCACCACCAGAGGAGAACACGACATGTTGGACCTGACCTTCAGCCCCGAGCAGGAGATGCTCCGTGAGACCGTGCGCGGCGTGGTGGCCACCACCAGCCCGCTGAGTGTGGTGCGCGAGCTCGAGGACGACCCGACGGGCTATTCGCCCGAGCTGTGGAAGCAGCTGGCCCACCTCGACCTCATCGGGCTCCAGCTGCCCGAGGAGTTCGGCGGCTCGGGCATGACGACGCTCGAGACCGTCGTCGTCTACGAGGAGTTCGGGCGGGCCATCGCCCCGTCGCCGCACTTCGTGAGCTCGATCCTTTCCGGGGGCGCGCTGGCCCGCTCGGGGAGCACCGAGCAGAAGCAGGCCTGGCTGCCGGGCATCGTGTCGGGCGAGGCCGTCCTGACCCCGGCCTGGCTCGAGCCCGAGAACTCGTCGCGTGCCTCCGGGGTGCAGCTGCGGGCGGTGCCCGACGGCGACGGCTGGACCCTCACCGGCGTCAAGCGCCACGTGGCCTTCGCCTCGTCCGCCACCCGGCTCGTGGTGCTGGCCCGCACGGGTGACGCCCCCGACGCCGTCGACCTCTTCCTGGTGGACCCGGCCGACCCGGGCGTGACGCTGACCCAGCAGATGACCATCGCCTCCGACGCCCAGTACAAGGTCGACCTGGCCGGGGTGCGGGTGACCGAGGCCGACCGGATCGGCGCCGCGGGCACCGGATGGGCGACGTGGAGCTCGGTCATGCACGAGGGGATCATCCTGGCCGCCGCCCAGGCCGTCGGCGGTGCCCAGTACGCCATGGAGATCACCACGCAGTACGCCAAGGACCGGCACCAGTTCGACAAGCCGCTGGGCGCCTTCCAGGCTCTGGCCCACTACCTGGCCGACGCCGCCACCGCCGTCGACGGCGCCGAGGTGCTCGTCCACGAGGCGGCCTGGGCCCGGGCCGAGGGCCGGCCGGTGGACAAGCTGGCCCCCATGGCCAAGCTCTACGCCTGCAACACCTTCCGCGACGTGACCGCCACCGCCCAGCAGATCTTCGGAGGCATCGGCTTCACCGTCGAGTTCGACATCCAGCTGTACTTCCGCCGCGCCAAGGAGCTCCAGCTGTCCTGGTGGGACACCCGGACGCTCGAGGAGCTGATCGCCGCCCAGGTGCTCGACGACTGACCGGCCGGCCCGACGGGCCGGCCCACCCCCGGACCGCAGCGCCCGGTGCCCGCCGGCCCGGCACCCCGACGCCGGGACCAAGGTCACAATTCGGCAATGAGTTGGGTACCGTCCCCCATGCCTGGACTACGGTCGTGCGTGCGCCCCGGGGAGGGCGGTTCCGGACAGGTTGGGGGAGACAGATGGCTGGAGAATCGGTGAACGCGGCATCCGCAGGAAGCGGCACGAAGGAGCGGGGCGGCGTGGCGAAGTTCCTCTTCGTCCACGAGATCGACGAGTATCCGGGCAACGGCAAGCGCACGGCCTACCTCGCCCTGGCCGTGCTGGCGACCATCGTCCTGTACTACACGTACTTCACCCAGACCGGTGTCACCCCCCAGATCCTGGTCTCGTACCACATGTCGTTCTCGTTCTACGTGTGGATCGTCGTCATCTCCAACCTGCTCGGTGCCTTCGCGTCGCTGCCGGCGTCCAAGACCGACAAACTCGGACGGTCCAACGTCGTCATCTACGGACTGCTCGTCATCGGCCTTCTCGTGGCCTTCGGCGTGCCGGCGTGCAAGACCGAGTGGCAGTTCCTCTTCGTCATCTGCCTGCTCGGCGTCGTCGAGGGGGCCATCCTGGTGGCCACACCCGCGCTGGTGCGTGACTACAGCCCCCAGCTCGGCCGCGCCTCCGCGATGGGCTTCTGGACCGTCGGGCCGGTGGCCGGCAGCCTGATCACCTCGATCGTCGCCGCCCACACGCTCGACCACTTCCTCTCCACCGGCGGCATCAACGGATGGAAGAGCCAGTTCGTCATCTCCGGGGTCACCTCACTGGCGGTGTTCGTGCTCGCTCTCTTCTTCCTGAAGGATCTCTCGTCCCGGCTGCGTGACCAGCTCATGGTGTCCGAGCGCGACCAGGCCCTGGTCGAGGCCCGTGCCCGGGGCCTGTCCGAGAAGGACGTCCTGGCCGCCACCGCCCACCCCTGGCGCCAGATCCTGAAGCCGGACCTGATCGGCTCGGCCATCGGGATCTCGCTCTTCCTGCTCCTCTACTACGCGGCCTCGGCGTTCTTCACCATCTACTGGGCGACCGTGTTCAAGGACCCGTCGGGGGTGAACCTCTCGACGGCCCAGGCCAACAGCCTGAACGCCTGGTTCTGGTGGGCCGACATCGTGGCCCTCATCGCCTTCGGGATCCTCTCGGACCTGCTGAAGGTCCGCAAGCCGCTGATGCTGGCCGGTGCCGTCGGCTCGATCGTGATGCTGGTGCTGTTCATCCACGCCGCCGACAACCCGCACACCGGCCTCGACACCCTGATCACCCTCGAGGTGGCCCTGGCCGCCTGCATCTCGCTCTGTTACGCCCCCTGGATGGCGGGCTACACCGAGATGGTCGAGGCCCGGAACCCCGCCCTCGTGGGCACCGGCCTCGCCCTGTGGGGATGGATCCTGCGCCTCACCGTCGGCCTGTCGTTCATCTTCCTGCCCCTGGTCGTCAACTCCGTCAACCCGGTGGTCGACAACCTCCAGTACGCGCAGCCGGCCCCGAACGGCCACGCCCCGTTCAACGTGCAGCAGTTCCAGGTCGAGCACCCGCAGCTGGTCGCCTTCGCCACGGCCAACGCCAGCTGGCTGAAGCCGCTGTCGGACCCGAAGAACGCCGCGGTCGTGGCCGCGGCCCACGCCAATCCGCTCTCGGGGGCGGCCGCCCTGACCAAGGCCGTCGGGCCCGTGGTCTTCGCCAAGGTCCTGGCCAACCTGAAGGAAGTGAACGGCCCGGTGTGGACCTACCGCACGCAGCTGGCCTACCTGTCCCAGCACCAGAACCAGCTCGAGAGCCTGCTCAACGGCGTCTCCAAGTCGCCCCGGCAGTGGCAGCACTGGTTCTGGGTCTGCCTGGCCGGCATGGTCGTCTTCATCCCCACGATCTGGCTCAACCGTGGACGCTGGAGCCCGGGCAAGGCCCGGGAGGACGAGCGCAAGCACGAGGCTGACGTCGAGGCCGAGTTGAAGCAGCTGGTCGGGGCCAACGCCTGACCGGGGGAGGGACCCGCGCCGTCCGCATCGGGCACCGCGGGACACCCACCCTCTACGGTGTCCTCCATGCAGTCCTCCGCACCGGCCGCCCCGGGGTTCGCCGTCGTCGACCTCGAGACGACGGGGTTCTCCCCGTACCAGGAGCGGATCGTCGAGGTGGCCGTCGTGGTGCTCGACGCCGCCGGTCACGAGCTCGACGCGTTCTGCACGCTCGTCGACCCCGAGCGCGACCCGGGCCCGACCCACGTCCACGGCATCACCGCCGAGATGGTGGTGGGTGCCCCGACGTTCGCCGACGTGCACCCCTACGTGGCGGGCCTGCTGTCGGGCCGCGTCGTGGTCGGACACAACGTCGACCGGTTCGACCTCGCCTTCCTGCTGGCCGAGTGCCGGCGCCTGGGGGAGGACCGGGTGCCCGAGGGCGTGGTCACGCTCGACACGCTGCTCGTGGCCCAGACCTATCTCGACCTTCCGGGCAAGGCCCGCCTCATCGACTGCTGCGACCGCTACTCGCTGAGCTGGGCCGACCACCACAACGCCCTGGGGGACGCCCGGGTGACGGCGGAGCTGCTCGGCGCCATGCGCACCGAGCTCGGCGACGACCTGCTCGGCCTTGACGCCCTACTGGTCGAGAGCCGGTCACGGGCGTGGCCGGGGGCCGCCGACCTCCGTCCCGGGGCCCGGGACCGCTCCCACGCCCAGCCCGCCTGACGGCGGGGTCGGCCGGACCGGTCGTCACGCTCAGGGCATCGCCTCGATCGGGGGCACGACCATGGCCCGCTCCCGGGCCCCACCCAGCATCTCGTCGGCGCCGTCCCCGCCCGACCCGGCCACCAGGGGGGAGCGGGTGAGCACGACCACGCCGGCGACCAGCACGCCGAGCGCCAGCACCTCCAGGGTGACCCACAGGACACCCCCGCGCAGGACGTCGCCGAAGAGCGTCACGCCGATGACGATGCTGAGCAGCGGGTTGAGGGTGACCAGGGTCGTGCGCGACGCGGTGATGGGCCCGGCGTGCAGGGCGTTCTGTAGCAGGAACACCGTGCCGAGGCCGGTCACGGCCAGCAGGTAGGGCTGGAAGTGGGTGAAGACGTGCCCCCATCCCTGGGACACGTACCCGGTGATGGCCTTGGTCAGGGATGCTCCGAACGCCGCGGTCACCGCCGTCGCGGCCCCGAAGGCGGCGGCCCGCCACCAGCGGGGGCCCCGCATGGCGGCGACGATGCATGCCGCGATGGCGCTGATCAGGATGATCGAGGCCACCACCCACTGCGACGTCGTGGGCAGCAGCTGCCCGCCACGGGGTCGGGCCGCCAGGAAGAACCCGCCGAGCCCCCCGACCACGAGGAGGGCGCCGAACCACTCGCGCGCACCGAGCCGGTAGCGGAACCACACCGCCAGGATCATCAGCAGGAACAGGAGCTCGGTGGTCAGAACCGGCTGGACGACGCTGAGCTCGCCGAAGCGCAGGGCGGTGGCCTGCAGGCCGAACTGCACGAGCATCAGGGCGAAGCCGACCAGCCAGATGCCCCGCTTGATGGCGTGCGACATGAGGCTGAGGCGGAGGGCGGATGACTCGGGCGCCGATTCCACGCCGATCCGCTGGAGCACGGAGGTGACGGCGTTGGTGAGGGCGGCGAGCGCCGCCAGGAGGAATGCCACGGCCCCCGTTGTAGTCGGAATCGGGTTTGGGGGTGGTTCGGTTGTGGTCCGGTGCCCCGGCGACCCCTACGCGTCGTCGTCCAGGCCCCCGGTACCCTCCGCGCCGTCCGCGCCGTCCATGTGGAGGCCGAGGTGGTAGCCCTCGAGGAAGAGGTCGGCGTCGCGCCGGCGGGGGTAGCGGGCCTCCAGCTCCCGGAAGCGGGGTGAGTGGTTGGGCTCGAGGAGGTGGGCGAGCTCGTGCACGATGACGGCGTCGAGCACCCACTGCGGCGCCGCC
>CAZULR010000030.1:0-16111 GCA_964621235.1 uncultured Acidimicrobiaceae bacterium | reverse complement strand
TGGGGGCCACCGTCGCCGTGGTGGTGGTCGGGACGATCGCCCCCGCCGTCGCCGCTGCGCCGAAGGCCGTGCACCCGTTCCCCACCAGCCGGTCCGCCGCCGACCCACCGGTGCTCACCGTGCTCGGCGACAGTACGGCACTCACCCTCGGCTTCGCCCTGGCCGCCACCGCTCCCAGCGGCACGACCGTCGACAACGGCGGCCTCTACGGCTGCGGCTTCGCCATCGGCTCGTGGGTGTCGAGCGATCCACCGTCACCGCAGCTGCAGATGTTCCCGGCGTGCAACGAGGCGACCCCCGCGGCCGGTCAGTGGCCGGCGCTGGACGCGGCCCGGGTCGCCGGCACCCACCCGGGCGACGTCGTCCTCTTCGTGGCCGGGACCTGGGAGGTCCAGGACATGGAGCGCGGGGGACGGTGGGGCAACATCGAGCAGCCCTCGTTCCAGCGCTACGAGCTCGCCCAGATGCGGTTGGCCGTCCGCATCGGGACGGCGCACGGGGCCCACGTCGACCTCGCCACCATGCCCGCCATGGGGACCGCCGCCAACTCCCTCGAGGCCTCCCGCTCCAACCAGTCGGCGCGGCGACGGACGTACGACCGCCTCATCGGGGAGGTCGCCGCGCAGAACCCGCGGTCCGTCAGCATCGTCGACTACGGGAAGGTGCTCTCCCCCGGTGGGACGTTCCACGAGTACCTGGACGGCGTCCAGGTGAGGTCCGCCGACGGCGTGCACACGCCGGCCTACGCTCCCGGCAACACCTTCGCCGACAATGCCCCCGAGGCCGTCGCCCACGCCTTCTACGACTGGCTGTCCCCCCGCCTGTGGCCACTGCTCATCGCCACCTCCCGGCCCCCGCGGAACGCCGGGTCCTGAGTGCGGTCGGCCCCATGCGCCCGCGACACGGTGGGCGTCAGAACCAGCTGGCGCGGGCCGCCGGTGGCCTGGGCGCCCCGGTGATGTTGGCCAACGACGAGGGGCCATGGTCGACGGCCGACAGCGGGCTGGCCACATCCTCCAGCGACTTCCCCTCCGCGGCCACGCCGAGCAACATCGCCACCACGCCACCCAGCATCATCACGGCGGCCCCGATCAGGTAGCCGACGAAGAGTCGGCCGTGGTTCTGGCCGTTGCCGATGAGGTAGCCGTAGAGCCACGGGCCGATGGCGCCGAACGTCTGGGCGATGGCGAAGAACACGGCGATGGCCTTGGCCCGGACCTCGACCGGGAAGATCTCGCTGACCGTCAGGTAGGCCGCGCTCGCACCGGCGGAGGCGAAGAAGAAGACGACGCACCAGCAGACGGTCTGGGTGACGGCGTTCAGCACCCCGGCGTCGAACAGGACGGCGGACACGGCCAGCAGGACCCCGGACAGCAGGTAGGTCGCGGCGATCATGCGCCGGCGGCCGACGGTGTCGAACAGGTGGCCGAGCACCAGCGGTCCCACGAGGTTCCCCAGGGCGAAGAAGATGAAGTAGTAGGCCGTGTCCTTGGCGTTGACGCCGTAGACCTTGGTGAGCACCAGGGCGTAGGTGAAGAAGATGGCGTTGTAGAGGAACGACTGGGTGATCATCAGCGTGGCCCCGAGGACCGCCCGCTTCGGATAGTGCAGGAACAGGGTCCGGGCGAGGACCAGGAAGCCCATGTCGCCGGCCGGTCGCACCTCGATGGCTTTCGATTCGTCGAGTTCGCCGACCGTGCCCCCCGCCGCCTTCGCCGCGGCCTCGATGCGGGAGACCTGCTCCTCGGCCTCCCGCTCCCGCCCGTGCATGATGAGCCACCTCGGGCTCTCGGGCAGATGGCGGCGGACGAAGAGGATGACCACCCCCAGCACGGGGCCGAACAGGAAGGCCACTCGCCACGAGTACGAGACCGGGAGGTGGTTGACCACGAGCAGGGTCAGGACCGTCCCCAGGAACGCACCGGCCCAGTAGGTGCCGTTGACGGCGATGTCCACCCGTCCGCGGTACTTCGCCGGGATCAGCTCGTCGAT
Organism: uncultured Acidimicrobiaceae bacterium; assembly: GCA_964621235.1. Classification (GTDB taxonomy): domain Bacteria; phylum Actinomycetota; class Acidimicrobiia; order Acidimicrobiales; family RAAP-2; genus Bog-756. Next base: position 14,119 of record CAZULR010000030.1, on the reverse strand, counting down.
GGCCGAGTTGATGGCGGCGTACTCCCCGCCGATGCCCGCTCCGGCGATGAACCTCGACAGGTAGAGCCAGTACACCCAGAACGTCGAATGGCCGAAGGTGAGCGCCGTCAGGAACCCGCCGAAGAGGTACACCCCCAGGGTGATCATGAACAGGTTGCGCCGGCCCCACCGGTCCGACAGGCGGCCGAAGAAGAGCGCCCCGAACACCTCACCCAGCAGGTACACGGTACCGATGGCGAACGCGACCCCCGCCGAGGACAGGTTCAGCGACTGCTTGCTGCTGATCAGGCTCGTCACGTTCGACGCGATGGTGATCTCGAGCCCGTCGAGGATCCACGCCACACCCAACGCCACGACGATCATCGTGTGGAACCGCGACCAGCCGAGCCGGTCGAGGCGAGCCGGGATCAGTGTGCGGATCGTTCCGCCGCCTCCACCCCCCGCCGCCATCTCTCTCTGCTCGACGACTGCCACGAACGTCCCCCTTCTCCAGACTGCTACGCCTATTCCCCGGAGGGCCGTCCGCCAATCGCCGGAATTGGAGCGTCGGAATCTGGCGCCACCGGGTCGACGGCACACCGGATCGGGAGGCACCGGGACGGCGGCACACCGGTCGTCCGGACCGTCGTGGTTCAATGATCCCCGCCGGCCCGTCACCGGTGGAGGGAGCACGGCATGGCCAACGGTGTAGGCATCGACCTGAGCGACCCGGACCTCTTCGCCGACGGACCGCCGCACGACGCCTACCGCCACCTGCGCGACGAGGCACCCGTGTTCTGGCACGAGGCGACGCCCTCCACCCCCGGCGACGAGGGCTTCTGGTGCCTGACCCGGCACGAGGACGTGACCTGGGCGGCCCGCCAGCCGGCGCTGTTCTCCTCGGTCGGCGGCGGCGACCGGGACGGTGGCGGCACACTGATCGAGGACCTGCCCGCGGGGGTCGCCGCCGGTGTCCTCTTCAACATGCAGGATGACCCGCGGCACCAGCACATCCGCCGGCTCGTGACGCCTTCGCTAAGTCCGCGCCGCCTTCGCCGGATCCGCGCCGGCCTCGCCGACCGCTGTGCCGTGCTGCTCGACGCCGCACTCGGGCGCGACCCGTGCGACTTCCTGGTGGACGTCGCCGCCGAGCTTCCCTTGCAAGCCATCGCCTCGCTCCTCGGCGTGCCGCAGGAGGACCGGCACTTCCTCCTCGACTGGGCCGACGCGACCCTCGACTACGACGACCACAACCCCGGGGAGACGTCGTCCCGGGCTCAGGAGGCGGGTGTGGCCATGTCCGCCTACTGCACCCGCCTGCTCCAGGAGAAGCGATCGTGCCCCGCGGACGACATCCTGTCCGTCATCGCCACCGCCCGGCTCCCCGACGGCGCCGCTCCGGGCGGCCCACTCAGCGACCTCGAGCAGCAGATGTTCTTCCACCTGCTCGTGGCCGCGGGCAGTGAGACCACCCGCAACTCCATCACCGCGGGATTGCTCGCCGTGATGGAGCGGCCCGACCACTGGCAGGCCCTGCGGGCGGACCGGGAGCTCCTGCCCGCCGCGGTCGAGGAGATGCTGCGGTGGGCGTCATCGACCGTCTACAACCGCCGGACGGCCACCCGGGCCGTGGAGCGGCACCGGCAGCTGATCCGGCCGGGCGACAAGGTCGTGCTCTGGTGGCAGGCCGCGAACTTCGACGAGCGGGCCTTCCCCGATCCGCTGTCGTTCGACATCCGGCGGAGCCCGAACCCGCACCTGGCCTTCGGCGCCGGGAACCACTTCTGCCTGGGCGCCAGGCTGGCCCGCCTCGAGATCACCCTCGTCTTCGAGGGCCTGCTCGACCGGGTCGCGTCGATCGAGCCGGCCGGTGCCGTCGAGCGCACGCGGTCCAACAAGCACGCCGGCTTCCGCCACGCCCCGGTCCGCCTCCACCGGGCCCGGGACTGACCGGCGCCCGACGGCGGTGTCACCGGTGCCGCGATCGGCGGTGCCACACTGTCGGGCATGGCGAGGATCGTGATGGTGCACGGGGCCGGCAATTCGCTGTGGGGGCCGGCGTCGATCCGGGCGCGGTGGTACCCGGCGCTGGCCGACGGGCTCGCCTGGCACGGGGCCGACGTGGCGGAATCCGACGTGGCCGTCGCCTTCTACGGTGACCTCTTCCGCAAGGACCCCGAGCGGGGCTACGACCCGCAATTCGACCTCAAGGAGCTGCTGACGAAGGCCTCGGGGGTCTTCCAGGCGGGCGACCACGACGTCGACCTCGACGAGCTGGTCAAGATGCTCGCCGACCAGCACCTCGACCGCCTCCTGGCCCAGGCCGCCGCCTATCTGGAGAACCCGGAGATCCGCCGAGCGTCCCAGGCGAGGCTCGAGGCGGCCATCGGACCCGACACCGAGGTCGTGGTCGCGCATTCGCTGGGAACGATCGTCGCCTACGAGACCCTCGCCCGCCACCCGGAGTGGGACGTCGCCGGGTTCGTCACCCTGGGATCCCCCCTCGGCGGCGAGCGGATCCTCTCCCTCCTCGAGCCGGGCACCGTCGCCGGCCGGGGACGCTTCCCCGGCGGCACGTCACAGTGGGTCAACATCCGCAACGCCGACGACCCCGCGTGCATCCGGCCGCTGCCCGAGGCGTTCGAGGGACCGGTCAGCGAGCGCCTGGTCGACAACGGTCACCGGGTCCACGACCCCGAGCCCTACCTGAACAACCCCACCACCGGTGGGGCGATCGCCGCACTGCTCGCCGCGCCGCGCTGACGGTCGGCGGACCGACGGTCCGGCCGGGGCGCGAAACTCGTGCCATGGACACCGACACCGCACGCGGGGCCCTGGCCGCCTGGAGGGCCGACTTCCCCGAGAATCCCTTCCTCGCCGACCGGCACCTGCGCTCCGCACTGACCCGATCGCTGCCACCCGAGCGCCTCGCGGCGCTCGAGGCGCGGGCCACCTCCTTCGCCGGGGAGATGACCCGGGTCGTGGGCCCGGCGGCCGCGCGCTACGAGCAGCGGGCGCACCTGCCCGAGCTTGCCCGCTACGACGGGATCGGACGGCGGACCGAGTCGGTGTCGTTCGACCCGGCCTACGACGCCGCCGGGGGCGCCGTGTGGGCGAGTGGGCTCGTCGCGCTGTCGAAGACCCCGGGCTCGGCCTACGAGCAGGCCACGCTGCTGTACCTGCTGTCCCTCGAGGGGGAGGCCGGTCACGCGTGCCCGGCGACCTGCACCATCGGCCTGGCCCGGGCGCTCCGTCGGGTGGCCGACGACGACGTCCGGGGGCGCTTCCTCCCACCCCTCGTCGACCCGGACTACGCCACCGCCGTGCGCGGGTCGCAGTTCCTCACCGAGGTGCAGGGCGGGTCCGACGTCGGGGCGAACGTGTGCCGCGCCGCGCCCGAAGGTGACGGCACCTACCGCATCAGCGGCGAGAAGTGGTTCTGCTCGGTGGCCGACGCCGGCCAGTTCTTCCTCACCGCCCGCGTCGACGGCGCCGCCGCCGGCACGCGGGGACTCGGAAGCTTCGTGGTTCCACGCGAGATCGACGGCGTGCCGAACGGCTTCGCCCTCCGCCGTCTCAAGGACAAGCTCGGCACGCGCGGTCTGGCCTCGGGGGAGATCGACTTCGACCACGCACAGGCGTGGCCGGTCGGTCCCGTCGAGCACGGGTTCCGGACGGCGGTGGGTGTGGTCCTCAACACCAGCCGGTGGATGACCGCCGTGGGCGACGCCGGCATGATGCGCCGGGCCTACCTGGAGGCCTCCGCCTACGCCGTCCACCGCCAGGCGTTCGGACAGGCGATCGGCGGGTTCCCGGCCGTCCGTCGCACGCTGGCGGACATGGCGTCGCTGTCGGTCGGCGCTCTCCACCTGGTACTGGCTCTGACGGGGCTCGAGGACCGCATCGACGACGGCACCGCCGGTGACGAGGACGTGCTCCTGCACCGGTTCCTGGTGAACCTGGCCAAGTACCTCGTCTCCGTCCAGGCCACCGACGTGGTGCACGCGGCCATCGAGGTGCTCGGCGGGAACGGCGCCATCGAGGACTTCAGCGTCCTCCCCCGCCTCTACCGCGACGCCATCGTCTACGAGTCGTGGGAGGGGAGCCACAACGTCCTCGCGGCCCAGGTGCTCACCGACCTTCGGCGGCTGCCGATCCTCGATGAGGTCGACAGCTGGCTCCGCGCCGCGGTGACCGCAGTGGCCGACGCAGCGTTGTCGGCCCGACTCGGCCACGAACTCGACGCCGCACTCACCGCCACGCGAACATGCATGGCGGACGCCGAGGTCGGCGCCTGGCGGTTCCGCGACGTCGTCGGACGGATCGGCCTGTTGGCCGAGACCTCTCTCCTCGCCCGGGCCGGCGAGGAGGCCATGGCCTGGCACCTGCTCACGTCCCACCTCGCGCCGGGCCACCGACCCGGGGAGGATCCCGACCTCATCGGGCGCGTCGAGGCCGTCCTGGACGCATCGGACTGAACCGACGGGTCCCGCCACCCGCCCCGGACGGCGGACGCCGATCAGGCCGGATCGCCGCTCACGTCCCGGGGGTCCTCCCCCGCCCATCCCGACGGCGGATCACTCGCCGGGAAGCTCTCGTCGACCATCTCGTCGACCGCGTCGTCGATCCGACCACCCGCCCGGTCGTCGGCGTCCCGTTCGACGGGGTCCGTATCCTCCGGGTCCGGTCCCATCTGCACCTCCTCGCCCGGAGCGCGTGCCGCTCGACGGCTGTCGGTGCCCAGCGTAGGGGTGGATCGGTCCGTCCCGACCGTCGCCGACCGCGCGGACGACTAGTGGTGGCGTGCCGCGTGTCGGAGCTCCCGGGCGGCGAGGTCGAGGTCGGCGATGGCCTGGGTGAGGGAGCGGGCGGGCACACCGTCCGGCTCGAGACGCTCGCGCACGCCCGTCAGCGATAGCCCGGCGGAGAAGATCCGCCGCAGCACGACATCGAGATCGACCAGCAGGGTCCCGACCGTCCCGCACGCGGGCTCCGGGTCCAGGGCCGACGCCGTCACCAGGACGCCGGTGCCGTAGCTGAGTGGCACCGGTGCCGAGGCGATCTGCACCCGGATGAGGGATCCGTCCGGCCGTGCGCCGACCGCCACCCGGCCCGAATAGGGCGGATCGGCCCAGTGCGGTGCCCCGCCCGCCGGCTCCCGATCGTCCCCTCCCCGCCAGTGCGACGGGAGCAGCCGCTCGAGGGGGCGGCCGACGAGGCCCCGGGCACCGGTCCCGAACAACGCGTCCGCCTGGGCATTGGCGGCGACGATCCGACCGTCGTCGTCAGCGAGCAGGACGGCGCACGGCGCCACGGCGAAGACGGCGTGGGCCACCCCGTCGCCGAGACGCTCGGCCGCCTGGTCCCCCTGGGGCCATCCGGTGGCCGCCGGAGCCGGGTCCGGAGGGGGCGTCGGGCCCGGGCCGGGCGTCCTCGACACCACCCGGGCCAGCGACAGCGTCACCGTTGCCCCCAGGCACGTCCCGTCGTCGGCGAGCCGGGACGACACCAGGACGTCGAACCACCGCAGCTCACCCGTGGAGTGGCAGGGCACATCGATGGCCAACGGTGCGGGGAGCGCGCCCGACAGCGCCACCCGGACGGAGGCGGCGACCTGGACGGCCATCGTGTCGTCCCCGGCGCGGTCGCAGACGTCGAGGTAGGACACGCCGACGCCGCACCGGGTCGTGTCGCCGCCGTTGTCGGCACAGAAGCGCGACCAGGCGTCGTTCACGCACACGATCCGCCCGTCCAGGTCCAGCAGGGCGACCTCCACGTCGGAGGACGGAGACATCAGCAGGAGTGCGGGCCCGCCACTCCGGGTGTGCCGGTCAGCCGGATCTCCGGGGACCTCAGCAGGCGGCCGAACGTCGTTCACCTTTGACTCCTCACCGGACCTTCCGTCCACCGCCGTCGAGCTGCCGGGCCCACCACCCAGGCGTCTCCCCATCGACCGTACTCCCGACGGTCGATGGGGACAATCGTCCCGGGCGGATACGGCGCACCACAGGTTGCGGGCACCGTCCCGGGCAGCGGTCACCCCGGGTCGACGGTCGCCGTCCGTGGTCGTCGGGCCCCCACAATCGGCTTCTGGAACCCGTGGGAGCCGATCTGCGCGCGCTGCGCGGTCGCGACTTGATTCACGGGCGCGGAAAGCGGACGATGGCTGCGTCGCCCATCGCTGCGCGAGGTGACGGCGGAGGACGAATCACGAAAGCCGGACACGGGACCATGAAGCTCCAGACACTCGGTGACGCCATCGACGAACGCATGGAGTCCCGCGCCGACTCGCCGGCCGCCGCGGCGCTGGCCCTCGGGGTGACGGTGGACGAGCTCCTCGCCTGGACGGGTGACGAGGTCCTGCCCGACGCAGCGCGGACCGAGTCCGTGCTCCGGTACCTGGACATCGACGCCGACCACTACCGGGGGCTCTGCCTGCGGAGCCAGATGCGCCGGGTCCAGTCGTCGATCCGCAACGGGCCCTCGGCCCGCTCCGCCTGACGGCCCGGCCTTCCGGCCCCCTCAGGCCGTGAGGGCGAGTCCGCGGCGCGGCGCCTCGGGTGACGTCCCGCCGGGCACGTGCACCGGCGCCACCATGTCGAGGAACCGGCCGTCCCCCGCCCGGGCCACCCGGAACCACTCGGTGGCGAAGAGATGGTGGAACGCCCCGGCCGGCAGCCCCATGAAGGAGTCCGCCTCCATCACCTGACTCGAGTGGGCGGACACCGCCGCCACCTTGACCGGCAGGTGACGCGTGACGTCGACGCCGACGAGGTCGGGTCCGTCCTCGACCCCCAACCGATCCGACAGGCCGGACGGCCAGCGTGCGCCGAGCAGGCCGCGGTCGACGAGTTCGCGGCGCAGGCGCCGCAGCTCGTGGCGGCTGACGGTCGCCTCGTAGAGCTCGCAGTCCGTCCCGACCACAGCGCGCGTGCCGATCTCGTGGACCCGGACGTGGTCCACGTGGCCGTAGATCCCGTCGGCGTCGTAGGCGGTCAGCGCCGTGGCCCGCTCCGCGACCAGGATGCGGCGGACGTCCACGACGGCCGGCTCGACGGACGCCGCGGCCAGCGATCCCCGGGGCGCCGCACCCGACACCGGGGTGGTGTGCCCGGAGTCGCCGTAGCCGAGGAACTCCACCCGGGCGATGCCGAGGACGGCGGCGGCCTCGAGCACCTCGGCGCGACGGTGGGCGCCGAGGTCGTCGCCGGCCGACGACGGCCGCTCACCCCGGTCCCCGTCGGTGGCCACGACGAGGACGACGCGCCATCCGGCTTCGACGGCCGTGGCGATGGTCCCGCCGGTGAAGATCGCCTCGTCGTCGGGGTGCGCGTGGAGGGTGACCAGGGTCGGTGTCACCGTCGGGCCTCCACCGCGCGCCGTGCCGAGTCCCAGGCGGTCCAGCCCTGGAACCCACCGTCGAGGTCGGCCGCCCGGTGGAAGCCGAGATCGACCAGCGACGCCGCGGCCAGGCTCGACGCGTAGCCGGCCGAGCACACCACCACCACCGGCTGGTCGTGGTCACGGACCTCGGGTATCCGGTGCGCACCCTCCGGGTCGAGACGCCACTCGAGCACATTCCGCTCGATCACCACGGCACCGGGCAGCTCGCCCTCCGCACGGCGTTGGGCCTCCGGACGGATGTCGACCACCAGTCCTCCCGCGGCCATGACGTCGGCCAGCTGCCCGGGCGGGACCCGCCGGATGCGACGGCGGGCGTCGGCCAGCAGCCCGTCGGCGCTCCTCGTCACCAGGACGACCCGGTCGAGTAGTCCTCGGTGCGGACGGCGACGAGCAGCACGTCGTCCCTCGCCTCGAAGAAGGTCATCGACCGGAGCACCGGCGAGTAGACGTGCACGCTCAACGCCGGACCGGGACCGCGGTTGACGATGTCGTGTACGTGGCCGGGCCCGAACACCAGGTGGCTACCTTCATCCAACGACCGTGAGACCGCCACCAGGGACCCGTCGACGTCGTGGCCCACCACGGTCTCCACCAGGGAACCGCCGGCGACGACCACGGCACCGGCCGAGTCTCCGTGGTCGTGGAGCTCGATGGCCCCACCCTCGGGCCAGGCGATGACGAAGGCCTCGTAGCGGTCGGTGGTCGCCACGGTGTGCCACGACCGGGTCCGGGGGACCTCCGTGCCCGGCCACGACGAGGCCGTCCGGGCCAGACTCTGCGCGACCACCAGCAGTTCGCCGGTGCTCAGACGCTCCCGCTCCGGGGCGCCGATCACGGTAGCGCCAGCTTCGTGGTCCGGGTCATGGGCGAATACTAGGTAAACCTGATGGGATTAGTCAAGATTGTCCGGCCCCCGGGCGCTGTCAGTCATCCGGCGCCGGCCAGCCGGCCCGGGCGAGCGCAAGACCGGCCAGGACCAAGAGCGCCAGGGCGATCGCCAGCGGCCAGCCCACGCCGTGACGCTGCAGGACCGCACCCACCACGGCGCCGGCGAAGATGCAGGCCACCGTGGCGATCCGGCGGCCCGCCCGGGGCGGGCGCCCCCCGATGGCGACCAGGTCCGCAGCCAACGATCCGAGGCTGGTGGTCAGCACGGTGGTGTTCGCCTCGCTGAGCGCCATGCGCCGGACCAATGCGTTCTGTGCGCCCATGGCGAAGGCCAGGAGGCCGATCACGACGTCGCGTCGCTCGGTCGACTGCACGGACCCGGTCAGTCCCACGACCAGCGCCGCCGACACCGCCGCGAACTCGAGCCCGAGCCCGAGGTGGAGGTGGGCCGTCCGCCCCCGGCGACCGGCGGCCGCCGCTCCCACTACCGCCCCGACCACGAAGCCCACCAGGGCGATGACGAAGCCCTGGGAGTCCGAGCCCCCACCGAGCGCGGTCCCGGTGAGGGAGAAGGCCAGGAGCAGGACGTTTCCCGTCATGTTGGCGGTGAACGTCCTCCCCAGGTCGAGGAAGCTGGTGGCGTCGAGGACACCCGTGACGGACGTGAGCAGGCAGAGCGCTCCGACCAGCCACCCGTCCATCCGGGCGCCCGGGTGTCCAGCCATGTCGTCAACGTACCGCCGCGCGAACCGGGCGCGCCGACCCCGGGAGGGATCGACAGGATCCCGCGGGTGCCGCTACCTGGTGGTCACCGGCGGCGGGGCGTCGAGTCCGCAGTGGTGCAGGGCGACGGGAGGGCGGCGCGGCGCGGCAGCGGGGGCAGGGGCGGCACGGGGCGGGTTCCGGATGCCCACGGCAGCCAGGACACCGCCGGCCACACACCAGGCCCCGGCGATGAGCGTCGCCGTGCGGAACCCACCGGCCAGCGCGGTGGGATGGAGGTAAGCGGCGCCCGAGATGCCGCTCAGCGCCGGCAGCACCGCCACCGCGACGAGCCCGCCGATCCGGGCGACGTCGTTGTTGACGGCCGAGGCGAGGCCCGCGTGCTCGCCCGGTGCCGACGACAGCGCGGTGGCCGTCAGCGGCGCCACGGTGACGGCCAGTCCGAGCCCGAAGACCAGCACGGCCGGCAGGACGCCGGACGCGTACGAGCTGTCCGAGCCGAGCCGGGAGAGCAGCGCCAGGCCGGAACCCACCACCACCGGACCGACGCTCATCTGCAGCCGCGGCCCGATGCGGGCGGCCACCCGGCCCGAGGTGGACGACAGCGACAGCATGACCACGGTCAGGGGGAGCAGGGCGACGCCCGAGGCCAACGGCGTGTAGTGCCCGACCACCTGGAGCACGACCGGCAGGAGGAAGAGGACCCCGCCCAGGGCCCCGTAGACCACGAAGGTGACGGCGTTGGTCACGGTGAATTGCCGGTGGCGCAGGAGCCCGAGCGGCAGCAGCGGTGCGGACGAGCGTGACTCGACCACGACGAACGCCACGGCGGCCGCCGCGCCGGTCACCAACGCCGCGACCGGCCACGGCGCGCGCCATCCGGTGGCCGGGCCCTCGATGAGCCCGTACGTCACCCCCGCGAGCGCCACGACCACCAGTGCGGCCCCGGCCACGTCGACCCGTGCCGGGGCCGACGGGTCCCTCGACTCCGGCACGTGGCGCGCGGACAGGAGCAGGACGACGAGGCCGACGGGCAGGTTGATCACGAAGATCCACCTCCAGGAGGCCACGGCGATGAGCCAGCCCCCCAGGAACGGCCCCCCGGCCGAGGCCACCCCACCGAGGCCCGTCCAGGCCCCGATGGCGCGACCGCGGTCCGCCTGGCGGAACGAGGCCTGGAGGATGGCCAGGCTGCCCGGGGTGAGCAGCGCACCGCCGACCCCCTGGAGGACGCGCAGGGCGATGAGCGCCCGGGCACCGGGGGCCAGCGCACAGGCCACCGACGCCACGGTGAACCACGCGGCCCCCAGGATGAACAAGCGGCGGCGGCCGAACCGGTCGCCGAGCGACCCGCCCACGAGCAGCAGCGCGGCCACGGCCAGCGTGTACCCGTTGACGACCCACTGGAGCTGGGCCACCGTGGCGTGGAAGTCGCGACCGATCGTCGGCAGGGCGATCCCGACCACGGTGGCGTCGATCGACGCCATGCCGGATCCGAGCACCGACGCGGCGATGACCCACCGTCCGGTCCGGGACCGGTACGACAGTCCGTCCCCGTCGGGCATCGCGGTCGTCACCGGCCGGTCAGGGGCGGCCGTGCGCCGCCACGTGCCCGAGGGCCACGGCCACGGGGTCACCGTCAGGCGACGCCGGCAGGTCCACCCGGAGACCCGCGCCGGTCGACTCCCAGGTGAGCGGCCGGCCGCCCAGGTCGCTCACCGTGGTGGCCGACGTCGGCACGACCTCGCGCAGGGTCGCCGTGGGCGAGGACGGATGGACGAAGGCGAAGACGTCGGCATCCCGGGCGGTGTAGCGCAGCGGGTCCCCCTCCACGGTCGTCGAGCCCGGCGTCGCCCACGGTCGCGTGCCGAACAGGGCGGCGCCGTTGGCCGGCACGAAGCCGGCGAGCCAGCCGAGCCGGACGAGCTGCTCCTCGGGGATGGTGGCGTCGACGGCACGCGGCCCGACGTTCAGCAGCAGGTTGCCACCCTTGGACGCGATGTCGGTGACCGACCAGAGCAGCTCGTCCCGGGCGAGGAAGTCCTCCTCGGCCGACTGGGCGTTGTAGCCGAAGCTGTGGTCCATCCCCCGCACGCACTCCCACGGCGTGGTCTGGATCTCGTCGAACGTCATGTACTCGGGCGTCCGGTAGCCGAAGTGCGGTGGCCGGGGAGGGACGAGGCCCCTCTCCGAACGGGCCTGGCGGGCCATCAGCGAATCGATCAGGCGGCGGCCCCGGGCCGACCGGGCCAGGCCGAGGAGGGGTGACCAGGGCATCCACCGGTCATTGACCACGCCGTCGGGCACGACGCGGTAGTAGTGCTCGAGGAGGGGCCAGAGCTCCTTGCCGGGCGCCGGCCAGGCGATGTCGTTCCACAGCACCGACGGCCGGTAGCGCTCGATCAGCTCGCGCACCTGGGCCTCGGCGTAGGCGGGGTAGTCCCCCCGCGGGACCGCGGCCAGCACGCCCCCCATCGAACCCATCGGGAACTCGAGGAAGGTGGAGTCGAGACCGCCGCTGTAGTACAGCCCGAAGCGCATCCCGTGGCCCCGCACGGCCTCGGCCAGCTCGCCGACCAGGTCACGTTCGGAGTACCACCCGTCGAGGTGCGGGTTGGGGACCTTGGAGGGCCAGAGACACCACCCGTCGGCGTGCTTGGACACCAGGACCACGTAGCGGGCGCCCGTGGCGGCGAAGGTGGCGGCCCATCCGTCCGGGTCCCAGCCGTCGAGGCCGGCCACGAAGTCGGCGGCGAACGAGCGGTAGGGACGGTCCCCCCACACCTCGCTGTGGTGACGCGACACCGGGCTGTCGGGAAACCGCAGCGAGTTCTCGTACCACTCGACGTACGGCGAGTACTGGAATCCGTCGGGCTCGCCCCGGCTGAGGAGGTCGCCGTAGTCGCCGAGCGTCGGGGCGTACGCCGGGACCGAGGCGGGCGTCCAGTGCACGAAGATGCCGAGCTTGGCGTCCTTCCACCAGGCCGGGGCCCGATGGGTCCGCAATCGGGCCAGCGTCGATCGGGTCGATGCCATGGCCGGACCTTACGGCGTCACCGCGGTCGGCGTCGGGTGCACGTGGTCCGGGTCGGACCCCGCACCCGGGCGCCCCTCAGCGCCGGTCCTCGACCCCTTCGAGCATCCACGTCTCGAACCGCTCCTGGCGGTCCTTGCCGCGGTCCTTGGCCGTGTACATGGCCCGGTCGGCATTGGACATCAGCTCGTCGACGGTGATGCCGGGCCGGGCGAAGGCGAAGCCGATGCTGACCGTCCCCGAGACGGTGTCGCCACCCACCACGAACGGCTTGCGGCAGGCATCGAGGATCCGGTCGGCCAGGCCCTCGACCTCGGTCGGGTAGGTGAAGTCCTCGACGATCACCCCGAACTCGTCGCCGCCGAGGCGTGCGGCTGTGTCCGACTTGCGGATGCTCGCCTTCAGGACCCCGGCCATCGCCTGCAGCAACGCGTCCCCGGCGGCATGACCCAGCCGGTCGTTGGCCGACTTGAGGCCGTCCATGTCGAGGAAGAGTGCGGCCAGCGCCGTGTCGCTGCGCTCGGCCCGGTCCAGGGAGTCCTCGAGGCGCCTGACGAACAGCGCCCGGTTGCCCAGTCCGGTCAACGAGTCGTGGTAGGCCTGGAAGGAGAGCTCCTCCTCGAGGCGCGTGCGGTCGGTGACGTCGTGCCCGGACACCACGTACGCTCCCACGGTCGGGTCGTCCACCAGGTTGACGAAGCTGAGCTCGAAGGGGATGGGCGCCGGCGAGCCGATGCGGTTGAGGCCGACGGTGACCGTCACCGGCCCGGCGGCCGCGCCGGCATGGGACGCGCGCACGATGGCCTCCATGACGGCCTGCCGGTCGTCCGAGGACACCAGGTTGACCAGCGGGCGGCCCTCGATGAGCTCCGGGTCGTGGCCGAGCATCCTCGACACCGCGCCCGAGCACGACTCCACCGTGCCGTCACGCGCCACCAGCATGGTCACCACCGCGGCGTGCTGCACCACCGCGCGCAGGCGGGCGTCCCGGTTGTGGGAGACCTCGAAGCGGCGGCGCTCGGTCAGGTCGCGCAGGCTGAGCAGGATCGACCCCTCGGTCAGCCACGGCACCGGGGTGCCGACGAGCTCCATCAGGCGCCACCCGAACGGCGTCTTCAGGCGGATCTCGATCGGGGCCCCGACCTCCTTCTCCTGGATCGTCTCCAACGACAGCAGCACGAACGGCAGGTCCTCGGGATGCACGTAGTCGAGGCCCGACAGGCCCAGGGCCTCGGCGATGGTGGTCCCGAACAGGCGCTCGGCCGTGGCGTTGCCCCACACCAGTGTCCCGGTCGGGCCGACCACGACGACGGCGTCCGGCAGCTCACGCAGGAGCCGGAGCAGCTCGGTGTCCGCGGTCGGTGCGATCAGGGACATCTCGGGCCCTTCGACGACGGGGGACATACCCGGTTCATCGGGCCGTAGGGCCGTCAGCTTGAGCACAAAGGTCCTGTACAGGCGGTATGTCCGGCCCCGGGCGGGGTACGCTTCCGCTCATGTCCACCGACCACCTCACCCTGAGCGGAAGCGACGTGGCCATCCCCCGTCTGGGCGTGGGCACCTGGGCCTGGGGCGACGAGTCCACCTGGGGGATGGGGGGCTACGACGCCGACCTGACCCGGGAGTCCATCGCCGACGCCTGGACCGCCTCCCTCGACGCCGGCGTCACCCTCTTCGACACGGCCGAGGTCTACGGCGGCGGGGAGAGCGAGCGCATCATCGGGTCGCTCCTGGCCGGCGACCCCGATCGCGCCGCCCGTGCCGTGGTGGCCACCAAGTTCATGCCGTCGCCCTGGAAGCTCGACGTCCGTCGGTCGCTGCTCGCGTCGCTGCGGGCATCGCTCACCCGCCTCGGGCTGGACGCCGTCGACCTCTACCAGCTGCACGGCCCGGTCAGCCTGCGCTCGCACGCGGCACTGGCCGCCGCCCTGGCCGCGGCCCACGGCGAGGGCCTGGTGCGCGCCGTGGGTGTCTCCAACTACTCGGTCAAGGAGACCCGGGCCATGGCCACCGCCCTCGAGCGCCACGGGATGCGGCTGGCCACCAACCAGATCGAGTTCTCCCTCCTGCGGCGGTCCCCGGAGACGGGCG
>CAZULR010000029.1:0-16120 GCA_964621235.1 uncultured Acidimicrobiaceae bacterium | reverse complement strand
GTGAAGTCCTTCGGGTGCGAGAAGAGCACGCCCCAGCTGTCCCCGAGGTACTCGTGGAAGTTGATCGTGCCGTCGGTGGTTTCGGCGGTGAAGTCGGGGGCCTCGTCGCCCAGGCGGATGGCCATGTGATGCTCCTTGTCGTTCGTGCTCGTGCGATTCGTGCTCGGGCGGTGGTGTTCGTCGGTGGCTGCAACGTCGGTGGGCTTCGAGTCGCCTGGTGCGGACCGGTCCACCGGCGGTCCACCGGTTCACCCGGGGCGACAGCACGACACTGTAGCCGGGTCCGAGCCAATTGTCGACCGGATCCGTCAGGTTTAGATGGGTGCCGAGGGGGTACTGGCCCGGCCGGCCGTCAGCAGCCATGCTGAGGGCATGAGCGAGCCCCACCAGCATGCCTGAGCCCCTGCGCGTCGAGCGCCACGGGCCGGTCACCGTCGTGACCATCGACCGCCCCGATCGTCGCAACGCGGTCGATCGGCCGACCGCCGACGCCCTACTCACGGCGTTCGAGGCCTTCGACGCCGACGCCTCCGCCTCCGTGGCCGTGCTGACCGGTGCCGGCGGCACGTTCTGCGCCGGTGCCGACCTGCAGGCAATCGCCTCGGGCACCGGCAACCGGGTCACCGAGGACGGCCCGGGGCCCATGGGCCCGACCCGCCTGGCCCTCGCCAAGCCGGTGATCGCCGCCGTCGAGGGTCATGCCGTGGCCGGTGGGCTGGAGCTCGCCGTGTGGTGCGACCTCCGGGTGGCCGCCGAGGACGCCGTGTTCGGGGTCTTCTGCCGGCGTTTCGGCGTGCCCCTGGTCGACGGCGGCACCGTCCGGCTCCCGCGCCTGGTGGGCGAGGGGCGTGCCATGGACCTCATCCTGAGCGGCCGGCCCGTGGGTGCGTCCGAGGCGCTCGCCATGGGACTGGCCAACCGAGTCGTCCCGTCGGGGACGGCGCTCGAGGCGTCCATCGCCTGGGGCGCCGAGCTCGCGGCGCTCCCCCAGGTCTGCATGCGCAACGACCGGCGGTCGGCCCTGGCCCAGTGGGACCTGCCGGTCGACGAGGCCCTGCTCGTCGAGACGAGGCTCGGTCTCGACAGCCTCTCCTCAGGCGAGGCGTTGGAAGGCGCCGCCAGGTTCGCCGGTGGCGCGGGTCGGGGCGGGTCGACCGTCGCCGGCGGCGACGCCTGAGTCGGCGGACGCATGCCTGACGTCGCCGCGTTCGACTTCGACGGGACACTCACCACCGGTGGGAGCGCGTTCGACTTCCTGAGCGCGGTGGCGGGCCGCTCGGCCGTGGCCCGGGCCTCCGCACAGCTGGCGGCCCGCCTGGCCCATGCCGCCATCGCCGGGGGTGAGGTCGCCGACCGGACCAAAGAGGAGCTGTTCGGCCGCGTGCTGGGCGGGCTGGACGCCGAGCACCTCGACCGGGTGGGGGCGGAGTTCGCCATCAGCCACCTCGCAGCCAAGGTGCGGCCGGAGGTGCGCCGCCGGCTCGACTGGCACCGGGGGCGGGGCGACCGGGTGGTGGTGGTGTCGGCCTCACCGGACGCCTACATCCGGGTGGCCGCCGATCGGCTGGCGGCCCACGGGTCGATCGCCACACTCCTGGAGGTCGACGAGGCCGGACGGCTGACCGGGCGCTACGAGGGCGCCAACTGCCGGGGGGAGGAGAAGATCCGGCGGCTCCGCCTGTGGATGGTCGAGAACGATCTCGAGGACGCCCCGCTGTGGGCCTACGGGAACAGCCGGGGCGATCTACGGATGCTCCGGGCCGCGGACACCGGGGTCAACGTGGGCAAGCTCGGTACCCTCGGCCGGCTGCGCGACTTCCCCGGCCTGGAGGACACCGGTCCCCGCCGCCTCGACCACTGAGCCGCCGGCCCACCCGACCGGGAGCGGCTTAGAGGTATTCCTTCCGCCGCATCCAGACGAGGAAGAACCAGCCCCAGATCGGTGGCAGGTAGGCGGTGAAGAGGCGCTGGACGAAGACGGCCGCCACGGCGTCGTCCTGGGGGATCCCCGCCGCCGTGAGGGCGAGGATCATCCCGGCTTCCACCACGCCCATCCCGCCGGGCACCGGCGAGAGCCCTCCGATCATCGAACCCAGAGTCAGCGCGATGAGGAGCGACGCCAGGCTCAGGCGCTCGTCGAAGGCGTGGAGGGCGGCGCCCAGGGCCAGGGCCACCAGCAGCTGGCCGACGATCTCGCCACCGAAGATCTCGACGAGGTTGCGCGGGTGGGTGGAGAGCACCTTCAGATGGCTCCAGACCTCGGACGCCTTCGGCCGCAGCTTGGCTGCCGCCAGACGCCGCCAGCGCGGGATGGCGAACAGCAGACCCAGGAGGATCCCGAGGGCGGCGATGGCGATGATGATGATCCACACCAGGGTCGCCGTCGAGCTCCCCGATCCGCCACCGGTGCTCGTGGGCGCGTCGCCGAAGTGGAACTGCGACAGGGCGATCGGGATGGCGATGAGGAAGAGGCCGCCCTTGACGATCCAGCTGGCCGTCGAGATGAGCACGCCCGAGCTCACCGCGAGGGTGGCGTCGTAGCCCTGCTGCTGGAAGAAACGGACGCGGGTGGCCAGGGCGCCCATCGATCCCCCGGCGAGCGAGACGAAGGTGTTCGACACCTCGAGGGCGACCGTCCGGCCGTAGGGCATGGTGTCGGTGACCGATCCGACCGTCGTCACGGCCAGGGCCGGGTACACGGCCTGGGCGAGCACGAAGACCGCGGCCACCCAGCCCCAGCGCGCGCCGGTGATGGTGCTCCACGAGTGCGTCACGTTGACCAGCACGCCGATGAGCGCCCATCCGCCGATCAGCGTGCCGAACACCAGCACGAGGTTCACCCAGCTGATGCGTCGCGGCTCGATGAGCTTGGGGACCTCGATCCCGGCCGCCCGGGCGCCCTCCTCGCGCAGCGCCGCCAGGATGGCCTTCTTGCCCCGGAGGGTGCGAGACGCCACCGGGTCGAGTGCCGCCCGCTGCAGGTACGGCAGCGCGGCGACGAGGGTGTCGGTCGTCAAGGTACGGGAGGCCGCCGCCGCCGTCCGGTCGGGCCCGGCGACCACGGCGGTGGCCGCCATCGTCGCGGCGAGGTCCCGGTCGAGCTGGTCGGTGGTGGCCACGGTGGCGGCGGCCCGCATGTCCACCAGGCCGGCGGTGCCGTCGTCGGCGAGGACGATCGTCTCGGTCGACAGCGCGCCGTGGGCGATCCCCGCTGCCCGCAGCGCGAGGACCTGCCCGAAGATCCCGTCGAGCGCCTCGTCGGTCAGCACGGGGTCGGTCGGTGGTGGTTCAGTCACGTCGGGGTCGGTCGGCGACGGCTCGCTCGACTGCTGCTCGCCGAGGCTGACGTCGACCACCGTCCGGGCGACCGGTCCGTCCGCCGGCGCGTCCCCGACCGCTCCGTCATCGGAGGCGCTGTCCGGGCCCGCCGGCGCTTCGGTGACCGGCAGGACGAACGGTGCGAGCTCGGCGAGTCGACGGCCCGTAGGCGGTCGGGTCACGAGCAGCGCATCCTTCGCCGGCCCGGCCGGGCCGGCCGCCACCACGGTCGCCACGCGTGCCCCCGCCCGGTCCGCCATCATCGTCAAATAGGCCTCGTGCTCCACCTGTTGGCGGCGGGTGAAGGTGAGGGTGGGCCCGGAGTCCCGGTAGAGGAGGAACCGGGTCGTCTTCGACACCAGTTGGGCGTCCGAGGCGTCACGCCCGTAGAACGAGATGTCGAGGGTGCTGCCGTCCAGGTCGGCCAGGAACTTGCCCAGCCCCCACGACTGCTGGGGTGACGCCACCACCTCGTCGACGACGATGCCCAGATCGGCCAGGAGGACCCGGACCTCGGCCGCCGAGGCCAGTCCGAGGGGCGATCCGAAGACGAGGTGGACGATCGCCGTCACCAGGACGCCGATGGCCAGGCTGGCCAGCACGGAGACGGGGAGCCCGCCCCCGGACACCATGGTGGCCACGGCGAGCAGGGCGATCGTCACGAGGATCGTGCGCTGGAGCCAGCGGCTCAGGTAGGGCATGGCCGCGATGGCCACCGCCACCGCGGCCGCCACCCGCGCCACCGGAAACGCCAGATCGAATCCGTGGGGTGCCGAGCCTGGGGGTCGGCCCCCGTCGGATCCGAGCAGGAGCCCGAGCCCGGTGCACACCAGCCAGGCCACGGCGCCGGCCAGGACGGTGTCCCGGATCACTTCGATCCGGCGGGAGACGAGGGCGAGGACCACCACCACGACGACCAGACCCACCGACCCGACCCACGCCACCGACGTCACCAGCCACCTGATCCCGTCGGGAGGTGGCGCGACGATGTTGATGAGTGCCTTCTCGCTGGACGGGTTGACCTTCGTGGCGAGCCAGCAGATCAGGACCACCAGAAGCGAGAGTCCCACCCGGATGGCGTCACTTCCCCGCCGGCGTCGGCGCCCGTCCCCCACCGGGGCGAAGAAGATGGCCCGCCACGACCGCCCCGACCACCGGCTGGTCCCTACGGGCACGGCCGTACCCGGAGGATCCGTCGGGACGGCTGCGGTCGCCCCCGGATCCGCCACCCCCTGCCCTCCCGTCGCTGCCTGAGTCATCCGCCCTGAGATTAGGTGGTCCGCCACCCCATCCCGAGGACACCGCGCCCGCCGTCATGGCCCCGGCGGGAGGGCTCCCGTCCGTCGGGTCCCCGGTCCGGTCGGTCCCGGCGGGACGTCAGGAAGCTCCGGACCCGTAGAAGCCGGCGCTCCCGTAGGCGAAGATGCCGCCGTCGGAGGCCACCAGCCAGTAGCCCGCCCCTCCCGGGGCGGCCGCCATGCCGACGATCGGCTGGGCCAGGACCAGATCGCCCGCCGAGCCGTGGAACGCGGCATCGCCGAAGGAGAAGATCCCGCCGTCCGAGGCCACCAGCCAGTAGCCCGCGCCGTCGTTGGTCGACGTCATGCCCACGACCGGACGGTTGAGCGGATGGGCACCCATCGAGCCGTAGAACGCGGCGTCACCGAAGGCGAAGATGCCGCCGTCGGAGGCCACCAGTCGGTAGCCTCCCGAATCGGATGTCCCCGCCATGCCGACGACGGGGGCGTTGAGGGTCATGGCGCCCGTGGAGCCGTGGAACACGGCGTCGCCGTAGCTGAAGATGCCGCCGTCCGAGGCCACCAGCCAGTAGCCGTGACCGGAGGCCGTGCGGCCCATGCCGACGATCGGCTTGTTCAGGTGGATCGACCCGGCCGAGCCGTAGTAGCCGGCGTCGCCGTAATTGAAGACGCCGCCGTCGGCCGCCACCTCCCAGTACCCCTTGTTGTCAGGCGTGGACACGATGGCCACGACGGGAGCGGCCAGCGGCAGACCAGCGGCAGAGCCGAAGTCGGACGCATCACCGAAGGCCCGCACGGTCCCGTCGGCGCCGGCGATCCAGTACCCCTTGCCGTCGGAGGTCGACGCCATCCCCACCACATCGCTCAGCAGCGAGTCCGTCGGGATGAACCAGTCCGAGAGGAGGTTGCAGGCCGCGGCGAACTGGTCGCCGGTCACCACGACATCCTGTGACGACCCCACCAGGGTCATCGAGGTCACCCGGCCACCCCAGTCGCCGAAGCCGTTGCGGGCCGTGATCGAGAGTGACTCGAGCGTCCCCAGCTGCGGCCACGCCGCTTCGATGGTCGACACAGGCACGGAGACCTGCCAGGTGTGGTTCGGGTTGCAGGCACCGTTGACCCCGGGAGGGCAGATGGAGTCGCCATCATCGACGACGGCCGGGAAGGTGCCCGGTGCCGTGTACCCGCCGGTCGAGGCGGAGTACTCGGTGGTCATGATCCGGCCGCCCTCCTCCATCACGGTGGAGGCGGTGTCGACCGTGGCGGCATCGGTCAGGGGGCTCTCGTTGGCGATGCCCCGGTAGGTCTGACAGGACAGGTCACACGTGTCCGCGTACCCGCCGTAGGAGCCCAACGCGGCCATCACATACGAGCGGGCCGCCACGGCCTGGGCCTCCAGCTCCTGGAATCCGCGGGCCTGGCCCTGGGCCCCGGCCCCGCCCAGCGTGCCCCAGTAGGCGGGCGACTCGTTCGGCACCACCCCGGCGACGTACTCCTCCAGGGGAACCACGTTGACCGTCCGGGCGGCCGCCGGCGACCCGGTGTTGTACGTGGCCAGCAGATTGCCCCGGACCGAGACGTTGCCGGCCGCCTGGCAGAGCTGCAGTGCGTCGGCGGCGACGGTGGCGGGTGGGTCACCGATGACCGTGTCGTGGTCGGGGAGGACCACCGGGTTGAGCGCCCCCGTGGCGAAGGGTCCCGCCCACGGCCCAGCGCACCCGGACCCGGCGTAGAGGCTCCACGTGCCGGCGCCGTCCGGAGCGATGAGCGCCGCCTGTCCGGCGGCGAACTGCCGGCCCCAGAGGACGAAGCCGTTCCCCGAGGTGACGATCACGTCATTCCCGTCGTTCTCGGTCAGGACGACGTTGATGTAGGTGGCGTCCTGCGCAGGCGACATCGTCGTGGGCGTGCTGCCGGCGTAGTAGTGCTCGACGATCTGCTGCCAGGACCAGCCGTTGTAGGCGTACCCGAAGGCCCCCCACTGGCCCATCCCCCGTCCATGGCCGTACCCGTGACCCGTCAGGCTGACGGTCGCCGACGGGTACGCCTGGGCGGCCGGGGCGACGGCCACGACCCCGGCGACGGGCAGCACGCACAGCACACCGGCCGCGGCGGCCACGAGGGCGTGGCGGAGGCGTCGGGCGGCGCGGCCTCTGACGCGTGCCGTGGGCTCCGACGGGTGAGACCTGGAGCGCGGGACCGACATGCCCGTCAACGATACGACTGACGCGTGGCCGTCAGGGGGACGCAGGCGATCCGACCACACCGTGGGGAACGGGGTCAGTCGAACCCTCGGGGCGGGGCCAGCACCTCGGGCATGGACCCGTAGAAGGCGGCGTCACCGAAGGCGAAGATGCCGCCGTCGGACGCCACCATCCAGTAGCCCCCGCCCTGCAGTCCGGGCGACATCCCGAGCACCGGCTGGGCGAGGACGATATTGCCGGTCGATCCGTAGAATGGCGCCGTCCCGAAGCTGAACACGCCACCGTCGGACGCGACGAGCCAGTAGCCGCTCGACCCGTGGGGAGCGATCCCCACGATGGGCTTGTTCAGCGTTTGGCCGCCCATCGACCCGAAGTAGCCGGCGTCCCCGAAGGCGAAGACCCCACCGTCGGACGCGACCAGCCAGTAGCCGTGACCAGTCGGTGTCGACGCCATGCCCACGATCGGTTGGTTGAGCCGGATGTTGCCGGTCGAGCCGTAGAAGCCGGCATCACCGAAGGCGAATAGTCCGCCGTCGGACGCGACCTCCCAGTACCCCTTGCCATCCGGGGTCCCGGCGATGCCCACCACCGGTCTGACCAGTGGTTGACCGCCCATCGATCCGTAGAACCCGGCACCGAAGGCGAAGATGCCGCCGTCGGACGCCACCTCCCAGTAGCCCTTGCCGTCTGAGGTGGCGGCCATGCCGACCACGGGCTGGGCCAGGGGTTGCCCTCCCATGGACCCGTGGAAGGCGGCGTCACCGAAGGCGAAGATGCCGCCGTCGGAGGCCACATTCCAGTAGCCGTGGCCCGACGCGGTCGAGGCCATCCCCACGATCGGTGCGTTGAGGTGCCCGGGGGCGCCTGCGGCCAGCCAGCCCGTCAGCTGCGAGTTCTGGTGGAACTGGGGCCAGGAGCGCAGGCCGAGGGAGTGCCCGGTCGACCCGTTGACGACGTAGTGCTGGATGATCCCCTCGTCGCCCCCGCCGTAGCCGGCGATGGTGATCCCGATGGAACCGTCGGGGTCCTTGGTCACCAGGGCCGAGTTCTGGAGTGCGACGTCGCCTGCGCCCAGGGTCGCCACCAGCTGGGCCGACTTGCCGTCGAAGATCTCGAGACCCTGGGTGGTCGGTGCGAGGACGTCGTTGTAGCCCCCATTGGTGAGGTCGGCCAGCGTCACGCCGCCGATGATCCGGCCCGGTGTCGAAACCGGCCAGCCCGGCAGCTCCTGGCCGTTGGAGCCGCTGAGCACGTGCAGGAGACCGTTGGTCCCGGTGTCCACGCCCTCCACGACCTGCTCGAGGCCGTTGCCCAGGACGTCGCCGATGGCGGGGCTGGAGATCGTGTTGCCGCCGAGGTCGACCCGCCATTGGATGTTGCAGTGGTTGTCCGAGGCGAAGAGCTTGTTGCTGTCCGGCGCCCCGGGGAAGAAGTTGCCGGTACCGAAGACGATGCCCGTGCCGCCGCCGGCGAGGAAGTTGCCCACCGCGGTCGACGAGTCGACCGTCTGGTTGGTGTTGTACGAGCAGATCAGGTTCCCCCCCGAGCTGATGATCCGGAGGTGCCCCCCTGAGGTGTACGTCTGGCCGTCGGCGACGCCGGCGGTGGAGTCACCACCTGTCACCACCTCGGTCTGGCCGTTGTTGTAGAGGTCGGCCAGGGACGGCGTCGTGTAGCCGCTGTCCGCCGTGAAGAACGGCCAGCCCGGCACCCCGTTGCCCGTTGCGGTGTTGAAGGCGTACTCCTCCATCCCGAGCGAGGGTGCCACGACCGACTGGGCCCCTTGCAGATTGCCCACCGCCAGCGAGGCCTGGACCCCTTCGGGGCCCTGTGGGTCGGTGGCCGACTTGGACCAGAAGGGGACACCGGTGCTGGTGATGGCCGTGTAGCCCCCGGCCCGGGGATCCTGGGCGTTGCCCGATCCGACGAAGACGTCGTCGGCCCCGGATCCGTTCGGCGCGGCCGACGGCGTCGAGTCGACCGGTGCCCCGACGTTGGCCGGCCAGCCCTGCACGGCCGACCCGTTGCTCAGGTGGAACGCGTAGACCTTGCCGGAACGGTCGCCGACGACCACGGAGTTGCCGCCCGCGTCCAAGGTAGCCACGTTGGGCGAGCTCTCGGCGATGGGTCCTCCGGCATCGGGCAGGACCTGCTGCCAGGCCAGGGAGATCCCCAGTGCGTGGGGGGACGGTCCCGCCTGGGCCGAGGAGGCCGAGACGGTGGCCAGCACCGGTGCCGCGGCTCCGAGCAGTGCCGCCACTGACAGCATCCGGGCCGTGCTGTTCCACCGGCCCGTCTGCCGTCCGGACTCCCGACGGCCCTCGAACGCGCTGCGCTTCCTGCTGCGACTCCCGTGCTCCATCGACTGACTGCCTCCTCTGTCGGGCGACCGGAGTGGCCCGACCTCGTGCTGTCCATTGCGTCGACGGACGCCGCCCCGCGCACGCACCTCATAGCCCGTATCGGCACAAACGGTGCAAACTTGAATCACTTCCGCCAGTCTCCGCCGACGGGAGGGTACCCGAAATCGTGTGACCTAGTCGGTACGCTGAACTGTGTTTTTCGAACGGACCGTCATCACCGCGGGCGCCGGCCCCGCGGTGCACGCTCCGTCGTTGGCGGTCCCCCCGGCGGACGGTTCCGGTGACGGCCGACCGCGTGGAGCCCGCCGGCCCGGCCGGGTGGCCTCTGACCGGTCGTCGAGGGTGCGCGTCCAGGTCCTGGACCTGGTCACTCCCTGGCTCGTCGCTGTGGTGACCCTCGTCGCCCGACTGGCGACCGCGGCCACCGGCCCCACCGATTGGGACTCCGCCCAGTACACCGCGGCGGTCACGCACTTCGACGTGACCCACGGGCGGCCCCAACCGCCGGGCTACTGGCTCTACGTCGAAGCCGGTCGGCTGGTGCACGCCACCGGGATCGCCACGGTCCAGTCGCTCGTCCTCGTGGGCGCCGTAGCATCCGCCGCGGCGGCGGGGCTCACAGTGGTGGCCGGCCGTGACCTCGGTGGGCGGTGGGTCGGCATCTGTGCCGGCATCCTCATCGCCGCCTCGCCCTTCGCCTGGTTCAACGGTTCGATCGTCAGCACCTACTCCTTCGACCTGGCCATCGCCCCGCTGCTGATCATCCTGGCCTGGCGGGCCCGACCGCACTCCTGGCACGGCGCGGGCGCCCTCGTGGCGCTCGCCGTGGTGGCGGGCTTCCGTCAGTCCGCCGGGGCGATGTTCCTCCCGCTGGCCCTGGTGGCGGTCGCCGGATCGGTGCGCCGGATCCGGGAGGTGCTGGCCGCCGTCGGGCTGGGACTCGTCGCGCTCGCTGCGTGGCTCGTCCCCATGGCCCTGGAGCAGCCGGGCGGGATCACGTCGTGGGCCCAGGCCAGCAGGTCGGAGTCCCAGGGCGCGTTCGATGCGAGCTCCGTCCTGCACAGCGCCTCGGGCGGAGCGGTGAATCTCGGCACGTTCGCCGCCTACACCACGCTCGCGCTGCTTCCTCTGGTCGTCCTGGCCCTCGTGGCCGCGATCGGACTCGGCGTCCGGGCCACGGTGCGCGCCATCCGGCGGACGCCCGGCGGCTCGGCACCCGATGACGCCCCCGAGACCATCCCGCCCCGACCGGTCGCCGCGCACCGGATCTCGGGGCCCCGGCACCGCCGGCGGCAACGCCCCTGGGTTCGACCCTGGTACCAGTCGCGGACGGTGATCCTGGTGGCGGCGACGGTACCCCCGGTGGCCGTGGTCGCCCTGGTGGAGTTCGCCAAATCGGGCTACCTGCTGTCCTACCTGCCCGGTGCCGTCATCGCCCTGTTGCTGACGCCGGCGGCGCTGATGCGCTCCCGTCCGGGGCATCGGACGGCGGCCCGGGCCTGGGGCGTGGTGGCCACACTCGTCGTGCTGGCCTTCGCCACATTCGGTGCGGACCGATTCCTGTTCGCTGGCGGCGTGCTGCCCGTGCGCACGCAGCAGGGCACACACGGGCTCTGGCTGACCCAGGCCCGCTTCCAGGCTCCCTACGAACAGACGCGTGCCTACATCGGGTCGGTCGACCGCATCGACGCGCAGCTGTCCCGACTCGGACGACTCGTCCACCCGGGCAGCGACGTGCTCGTCATCGACTCCGTGGACGGGGGTGTCGCGTTCTACCGGCAGGCCGGGACGGCCCTGCCGGGACGGGACATCGTGCTGGTCTCCCCCGGCACCACCGACTACCTCGAGCACGGGGGTTCACTCAACTACAGCGACGGCCGGTCGGTCCCGGCTGTTCCCGGGGGCTCGGTCTACCTGATCGCCTCCCCGATCCTCCCCGGACTGGAGACCCTCACCAGTACCGGCGAGGCGAAGCTGATTCCCGGCTACCGCATCGCCGACTTCCTGGTGTGGAGCGTCCGCCCAGGTGCATCGATCCTCGGCGTCCCGGTGGTGACGACCCAGGGTCCCCTCCCCCTCGGGACGGGCATCACGGGCTGATCGACCGGCGTCGGTGCGGCGTCGGTCCGGCGTCAGGCGGTGGCCCGCCGGCCGTGTGCGGCCACGGACTCCACAAATGCCGCATAGCGGTCGACGATCTGCGGCCATCGGAACCGAGCGTCCACGTACTCACGGCCCCGCCGGCCGAGCGCCTCACCGAACGCGGGGTCGCCGACGAGCCGGTCCAGGGCCACCTCGAACTCGCCGTACCCGTCGAAGCGCAGGCCGCCACCCGACCGTCGGCAGTGCTCGACGGTGGCGGCGCACCCGGCGTTGACCAGCACCGGCGTCCGGGCGCTCCAGGCCTCGGCCACCACCAGCGAGAACGCCTCCCACGGTGACGGCGACACGACTGCTGCGGCGTCGGTGAGCAGTGCCCACTTGTCGGCCTCGGACACCGGGCCGACCACGTCGATGTCGGCGTGGGGAGGGGGTGCGTCCACCACGGGCCCGGCCAGCACGAGGCGCAGCGGCCCCGGGCGGCGCTCCTTGTACCGGGTGAAGTACCCGGCGAGCAGGTTCGTCCCCTTGTGGCTGTCGACCCGGCCGAGGCAGCAGAGGAACGGGCCGTCGGGAACGACGCGTGGTGTGCCCGCGGCGACCGCCGCCGGGTCGTCCGGGTCGTCCACGCCGAGGCCGAGCAGGAGCTGGCGGTGGGAGGCGACGGGGAAGCACGACTCGACCAGGTGACGCTCGGCCTCCGTCTGGAACACGAGGGCGTCCGCGGCACCGAACACCGGCGGGAAGATCGGCAGGTGGAGTGCCGGCTCGTCATGGGCCGCCGGGTGCAGGATCGTCGGCACCGACACCCGACCGATCACCCGGACGGTCGGCCAGTAGAGGTACGGGTAGAAGACCATGGCGTCGCCGTCCCACGCCGCGGCGGCGTCGGCCAGGGCCGGGGTGACCGGTCCCTGCAGGTCCAACCACCGCGCCGAGTCCTCGGCCGAGGCGGCGCGAGGGTCGGCCAGCAGGGCGGCGGACAGCGGGTGGAAGGACGGTTCGCGCCCCGATGCCGACAGGAAGCGCATCACGCGGACACCGGCGATCCACTCCTCCCCCGGGCGGTAGACGTCGTCCCACGTGACGAAGTCCTCCGCGCAGGTCGTGAGCACGTCGACGTCCCATCCCCGGCGGGCCACGAGGTGCTCGGCCAGGAGCCGGGCGGCGGTCTCGGCGCCACCGATGATGGCGGGCCCGTACCGGGGGACGACGAAGGCGATCCTCATGCCGGACCGCCGCGAGGATCCCCCCGCACGGCCGACACCCCGGGCGTCACGCCGCGCAGGCGGACTCCAGGGCGGCGACGAACCCGTCCTGGACCCTCCGGAGGGCGAACCAGTCGACGCGCTCTCCTGCCGCGGTGGCCAGTTCGGCCCGCAGCCTGTCGTCGGTCACCACCCGGTGGATCGCCGCGGCCACCCGCGCCGGCTCCTTGTCGGGCAGGATCAGGCCGGCGCCGCCCACCGTCTCGGGAACCGCGGTGAATCGGTAGGACACGATGGGAAGCCGGTGGTACATGGACTCGAGGAGCGGGACGCAGAAGCCCTCGTGGTTGGAGAGGCAGAGGAACACGTCGCAGTGCTCGTAGTACGCGATCAGCTCCTCGTGGGTCACCGAGCCGGCGAACTCCACGGCGTCGGCCAGGTCGAGCTCGCCGGCGAACCGCTCGACAGCCCGCTGGTACTCCTCGGAGATGGCGCCACCCACGATGTGGAGGCGGGCCTCGGGGTCGTACAGCCGACGGTAGGCGGCGAGCGCCTTGACCAGGTCGTGCTGGCCCTTGTGGGGCGAGACCTTGCCCACGAACAGGAGGTCGCTCCCACCGGCCCGACGCTGACGCTCCAGCCGGGTGCTCAAGGCCGGATCCGGCGAACCGGTGAAGTCCTCCGGGTCGATCAGCAGCGGAACGGTCGTCGTCGACCGGTAGCCGGCATCGCGCAGCTCCGTCTCGTTGAAGACGGAGTCGGCGATGGCGAACTCGGTCACCGGGGCCAACTCACGGAGCTGCGCCCTCCCCCAGCGCACCTCCTCGCCGACCTGGGGGATCCAGGCTTCGAGCAGGTCCGCCGGCGTGATGTTGTGGTAATTCACGAACTTCCGTTCGGGGCGGTCGCGGAAGACGTCCGCCACGCCGCTGCCGATGGACAGCTGGTAGAGCAGGACGCGGCCGGAACTCGACGGGTCACCGATGCGGGTGACGGGGAACCCCTCGTCGAAGCGGTCAGGGCTGGCGTTGCCATAGTAGACGTCCGACCCGTAGCCACGCGAGCGCAACAGGTCCCGGAGCTGCATCACATGTCCGCCGATGGCGTCGCGGCTGGCCAGTGTCGGTATGACCTGGTCGATCCGGGTGACGGCGGTCACGCCGTCGACTCCTCCCAGCCAGGCAGGGGCAGCGGAGAGTACTCGCCGCTGCTGACGGCCGGCACCTCGCCCGTGAGGCCGAGTCCCCGCAGGCGGAAGCTGATGTCGGGCAGGAGGCGCACGCGCCCGGTCGACCGTCCCGGGTTGGCCACCTCGAACTTCGTGACCTGGTCCTTCCAGTCGTAGATGGCCGTGTCCGTGGCACTGCGGACGCCGACACTCACCGAGTAGGTGCCGTCGAGCAGGGGGACCTCGGGGAAGTGGAAGCGCACGATGCCGCCGCCCTCGGGGACCTCGATGGCGCACATCGGGTCATCGGGGTCGGAGGCGAAGACCAGTTCGTTCTTGTCGTCGTGGATGGCGATCGTCGCCATGGCGTTGGGCACGGGCGCCAGGCTGTCCAGGTCGGCCGTGATGGTGATGGACTCACCCGGGTAGAGGTGCATCCGCTCACCGCTTCCCCCGTGTTCGGCGTGGACCGCTCCGATCGCGAGGACGTTGCCCTCGATCCCTCCGGACTCCGAGTGCTCGAGCGTCCCCACGCCGAGCAGGTCGGCGAGGAACACCCGGATGCCCTCGCCGGGCTCGGCGACCGTGATGACCTGACCGTGGTTCATCACCATGACCCGTTCGCAGTTCTGGCGCATGACGTCGGTGGCGTGGCTGACCACGACGATGGTGCGGCCCTCCCGCTGGAACTTCTTCACATGGTCCAGGCACTTGCGCTGGAAGGACGCGTCGCCGACGGCCAGGACCTCGTCGACGAGGAGCACGTCGGGCTCGACGTTGACGGCCACCGCGAACCCGAGCCGGACGTACATGCCCGAGGAGTAGAACTTCACCTGGTTGTCGATGAAGTCCTCGAGCTCGGCGAAGGCGACGATGGCGTCGTAGCGCTTCTCGATGTCGGCATGGGACAGGCCCAGGAGCGACCCGTTGAGGAAGATGTTGTCGCGGCCGGACAGGTCGGGCTGGAACCCGGCGCCCAGTTCGAGCATGGCGGCGAGGCTCCCCCGAACCCGGATCTCGCCGGACGTCGGCTTGAGGATGCCGGCGATGCACTTCAGCAGCGTCGACTTGCCACAGCCGTTCCGGCCGAGGATGCCGAAGGTCTCCCCCTGCAGGATGTCGACGTTCACGTCGCGCAGCGCCCAGAAGGGCGTGAAGGGCATCTTGCCGCCTTTGATGATCCGTTCCTTCAGCGACGTCTGCTTCTCGGTGTACAGCTTGAACTGCTTGGAGATGTCCCGGACCTCGATGGCCGTGCTCACGTCAGAGCTCCTCGGCGAAGTTGCCCTCGAGCCGGCCGAAGACGATGAGGGACAGCAGGAAAAGGACGACGCTGACCACGAAGACGATGCCGATCATCATGGCGTACCAGCTCGCACCGTAGGACGGGAGCACGTGGGTCACGAGGTGGGACGTATTTCCCTGTGCGACCGTGGCGATGTACTGCGTCTGGTTGTAGATGAC
Source organism: uncultured Acidimicrobiaceae bacterium (assembly GCA_964621235.1). GTDB lineage: Bacteria > Actinomycetota > Acidimicrobiia > Acidimicrobiales > RAAP-2 > Bog-756. The sequence goes on along the minus strand of CAZULR010000029.1, from coordinate 1,036 downwards.
CCGCTGGAACGTCATGGCGATCGGTGCGATCGGGTTGGCCAGGTACAGCCAGGTCAGGTGGTGGGCGGCCAGGTGCTTCGCCACCAGCCCGAAGGGGTACACGATCGGGGTGAGCCAGAACCACGCCATCAGCGCGACCTCGGTGAGGTGCTGCGTGTCGCGCAGGTACACATTGACCGCCGACAGGAAGATCGACACGGCGCAGGTGAATACCAGCAGGGCGACGAACGCCAGCGGCAGGAGCCACAGGAGGCCCCAGGCCGGAGTGAGCTGAAACGCGACCAGGAAGACGACGAGGACCCCGCACTGGATGGCGAACAGCACCACGGCGACGCCGACGGTCGACATCGCCAGGAGCTCGCGGGGGAAGGCGACCTTCTTGATGATCCCGGCCTTGCCGACAACGACCGTGGTCGAGCCCTGCGCCGAGTTGTTGAAGAGGTTCCACACCAGCAGGCCGCAGAACAGCCAGATGGCGAAGTGGGGCTGCGGCGTACGGGAGATGACCTTGAAGATCATGTAGTAGATACCCAACACCAGGGCCGGGTTGAGCATCGACCACGCGTAGCCGAGAACGGACTCCTTGTACTTGACCTTCAGCTCGGTGCGGGTGAGCAGGAGAAGCAGGTCCCGGTTGCGCCACAGGTCGAGGAGACGCTGTCCCAACTGGACCTTGCCGTTGACGACGGTGACCCGGTCGTGACTCTGTCCCGGCACGAACCGGGTGCTTCCCCCGATGATGGTCGGTCGCTCGGGCTCGGAGTCGGCCGCGGCCGGCTCGTCGATACCGAGTGCCATCAGGTGGCGGACCCCGAGCCGGCCGTCGGCACCTGCATGGCGTCCTTCTGGATCACCTCGTCGATGAAGCCGTACTCCCGGGCCTCCTCGGCCGTGAACCAGCGGTCCCGGTCCGAGTCGGCCTCGATCCGCTCCACCGGCTGCCCGGTGTGGAAGGCGATCCGCTCGGCCAGCATGCGCTTGAGGTAGATGATCTGCTCGGCCTGGATGGCGATGTCCGAGGCCTGGCCCTGCATGC
>CAZULR010000028.1:0-16291 GCA_964621235.1 uncultured Acidimicrobiaceae bacterium | reverse complement strand
CATGGAGGCACTTTCGGGCTACAGGGGAAGCACCGGAGTGTGCCTCGGGAACCACCAGGCGCCGCAACAACAGGCGGGTGGACTCACCAACTCTACAGGCAAACGGGTCACCGCCGGGTTCACGGAGTCGGGCAGCTGCGTCGCGCGCTCGGGAACGGCCGCATCGGCGCCTCCGCCGGCCCCCAAGGCCCCCGGGAGGAGCGTCACCCCCTTCCGGCGGCGATGTCCCCCGCGGCGCCGGATCGCTTCGCCGCGCCACCCTCGCCGGGCCGCTGGCCGCGTTCATGGCCGACCTCGACCCCGACGCCCGGCTCGGCGCCGATGGGCCGGTCGCTCCGCCTCGCCGGCCCGGCTGGAGCGCCCGGTGGGCGTGGCCTCGTGCCTGCCGACCCCCCGCATCGCCGCCCCGGGCCACCCGTCGCCCGCCGAACTGCTCGCCACCCTGGACGCCGCCGTGGTCGCCGACGCCGCCGGCGTCGACTCCACCGTAGGTGTCGACCTCCTGGCCGGGGCCCGGCCGTGTCGCCGGTGTCCGCCGCCGGGATCGGTCGGCCCGCATGACCCGCCGGACCTCAGAGCTCGCCGGACTCCTGCAGGCGGGAACGGACGAACTCGATCGTGGCCAGCGTGCCGACGCCGAGATCGGTCCACGAATTCCAACCCAGCTGGATGCCGGCCCGTGTGGGGTCGAGGCAGTTGCGGTCCAGCTCGCCGGCACGCAGCGGCTTGAACTCCGGTTCCACCTCGACGCCAGCCTGGCGGGCCATCTCTTCGAACAGGGTGTTGACCGAGGTCTCACGGCCGGTGCCGATGTTGCACACCAGCCCTCCACCCTTCGTCGCCGCGCGGACGAATGCGTCGACGACGTCGTCGACGTACACGAAGTCTCGTGTCTGCTCACCGGAACCGAAGATGGTCACCGGTTGACCGCGGAGGAGGCGCTCGGCGAAGATCGCCACGACGCCCGCCTCGCCATGGGGATCCTGGCGGGGCCCGTAGACGTTCGCCAGTGCCAGTGCGGCGAACTCGAGGGAGTGCAGCTTCCGGTAGGCGACCAGGTAGTCCAGGGCTGCCTTCTTCGAGACTCCGTAGGGTGAGAGGGGATGCTGCGGCAGCGACTCCTTCAGGGGGAGTTCGGACACGTCCGGCTCACCGTAGAGGGTTCCACCACTGGCGGCGAAGACCACCCGCGACGTGCTGGCGGCACGAGCGCCTTCCAGGATCCGGAGGGTGCCGAGCAGGTTCACGTCGGCGTCGAACACCGGGTCGGTGACCGAGACTCGCACATCGGCCTGCGCGGCGAGATGGAAGATGACTTCGGGCTTGCGCCGGGCGATCAGGTCCACCACCTCTGGCGACCGGATGTCCAGGCGGTGGAAGGTCAGCTGATTGTCAGCCGACGCACGTGCCCCGGCCAGATTGGTCAGTGAGCCGGTCGACAGGTCGTCGATCACGTCGACGGAGTGGCCCTCGACGAGGAGTCGGTCAACGAGGGTCGAGCCGATGAAGCCCGCACCTCCGGTGACGAGCACCCGCATGATCAATTCCCGGAGGGGTAGCGCTCACCGTCGAGCGACGTGCCCGACGCGATCACCGCTCCAGCTCCGATCACCGAGATGCCCGACACCGTGCACCGCTGCCCGACCGTCGCGCCGGGGCCGACGATCGAACCGTCCACCTTGGCTCGGGCCGCAATTCGGGCTCCGGGCAGGAGCACGCTGTCCGTGACGATGGCCCCGTCCTCGACGTGGGCGCCGGCGCCGACGACCGATCCGGTCACCTGTGCGGTGGGAGCCACGGAGGCTCCACGCCCCAGCAGCGAACGCTCGACAGTCCCGGTGGTGGCGGTTGCGTCGCCGATGACCCAGACACCGGCACCGAGATCGGGACGCTCGACGGCATCGGGTGCCGGCGGTCCGGAGCGACGGCCACTGAGCAGGTCGCGATGGGCACGCAGGTAGGCGTCAGGTGTGCCGGTGTCGAGCCAGTAGGCGTCCGATCCCTTGGCGTAGAGGGTGCCGTCCGCCACCATCGCCGGGAACGTCTCCCGCTCGATTGACACGCGCACGTCGGGGGCGATGCGTCCGAGGACGGAGGGCTCGAAGATGTAGATCCCCGCGTTGATCAGGTTGGTGGGCGCCTCGTCACGCGGGGGCTTCTCGATGAAGGCGGTGACCTTCCCGTCGACATCGGTGGGCACGACACCGAAGCTGCTCGGGTCGTCGACCGGTGTGAGGCCGATGGTGCCCTCGGCACCGCGTTGGCGATGGAACGACACCAGGTCGCTGATGTCGAAGTCGGTCAGGACGTCGCCGTTCAGGACCACGAACGTGTCGTCGATGCCGCCGAACTGCGCGGCGAACCGGATGGCCCCCGCCGTGTCCAGTGGTGTCGGCTCGACGGCGTAGGTGGAGCGCACGCCGGCGATGACCCCGTCGGGATAGGCGTCAGAGAAGGCGTCCGGCCGATAGCCGAGGGAGAGGACGGCCTCATCGATCCCGTGGGAGGCCAGGTGACCCAGCACCCGCTCGACCATGGCCTGCTCCACGATCGGGAGCATCTGTTTCGGGGCGGTGAGAGTCAGGGGGCGGAGGCGGGTTCCCTCGCCGCCCACCAGGACGACGGCCCTCACCCGTTCGATCCGCCAGGCTTCGTCGTCGTCGTGACGGTCGGTGCCGTAGTGGTCGTCGGCGAGGTGGTCGAGGTCGACGTCGGCAGTGTGGTCGCAGTCGGAGCCGTGGTCGCCGTCGGAGCGGTGGTCGAGGTCGTCGGACCGGCCTCGTCGGCGGTGATCAGGCTCGTGATGACGGCGGCCGGCGGCTTGGGGATGGTGACGTTGGCCGGCACGAACGCCATGGTGATCAGCTGGCCGTTCGCGAACAGCAGGTTCTGGGGGTCGCCCGGTGTCTCCGCTCCCGACTTCGAGGTGAAGTTGGGCCAGCTGTAGACGATCACCACACCGGGCTTGCCGGAGTCGGGCGTGCCCTTCGGGCAGACGTCACCGTTCGTGTACGTCGACTTGCCCGGGTAGCGGAGCGTCGAATTGGAGAGCTCGAGTCCCTTGTAGTTCGACACGAACTTGCCGAGCGTGGCGTTGTTTCCCGACTCCGAACTGTTCTTCGGATGGATGGTCAGCACGCCGTTGCCGTTCGCCGTGAATCCGGTCTTCGACGAGTTCGTGCTGGCCGGGAGATTCGGCTCGAACGTGCCGCACACGTTGATGCCCAGCCCCGCGTACCAAGTCTGCGACGTGGTCGGCGGCCCGGACGAGGAGGTCGACTGGTGGCTCAGCTGGTACCGGCTGAGACCGACGAGGAACAGGCCGACGACGCAGATGAGCACCAGGGTGGCGTACCAATTGACGGGCATCTGCCCGCGATACGTCCGTCCCCCGCCCGTGGTGGCGGCGCGCTGCACCCATTTGCCCGTCGAGTTGTTAGCCATGACCGTCCGACACCCTACAACGTCCACCCGCATCATTCGTAAGCGGCGCCAGGTTCGGGTGTGGCGCCGCCGGGACCCGTCGGCGCAGCCGCGTCATGGCGCGGCCGGTGCCAGAGGGTTCCACGGGATCTCAGCCCTCCCGGAACCGCTCGAGGCACGCCAGCCCCGTACGCACGACGGCGCCCGCCGCCACCAGGGGCAGGAGGAGCTTCCGCCAGCCCTTCGTGGAGCGGCCGGCGAAGCGGAGCAGCGACCGGTGGTGCTCCAGGATCATCCGGTAGGGGTGGCGGTCGGTGGAGATCCCCTGGGCGTGGGTCACTTCGGCGGCCGGGGCGTAGGCGACCCGACGGCCGACCCGACCCAGCCGCCAACAGAGGTCGACGTCCTCCGCGTACATGAAGTAGGACTCGTCGAACCCGCCGACCGCCTCGAAGTCGTCCCGGCGCACCAGGAAGCAGGCGCCGGACACCCAGTCGACCGCCACCGTGCTGGCCGGGTCCACGTCGAGGTCCGTGCGTCGGTAGTTCCGGGTGAAGCGGTTCTCCGGGGCGAACGTTCCCAGCAGGGCGTGCCCGGCGGCGTCGACCATGGACGGGAACCGCCGCGCCGAGGGGTAGCGGTCGCCGTCGGGAGTGCGGATCAGCGGTCCGACCAGCGCGCACGCCGGATCGGCGTCGATGGCCGCAGCCAACACGTCGACGGCGCCGGCGGGCACCTCCAGGTCGGGATTGCACACGAGGAGAAGCTCGAGGTCGGGCGAGCTCGCCGCCACCCCACGGTTGACCGCCGAGCCGTAGCCGAGGTTCTCACCGGGGTCGACCACCTCGAGGCCGGGCACCGCCTCGACCGCCGCCGACAGCGAGCCGTCGCTCGATCCGTTGTCCACGACGATGATCTCCCCCAGTCCGGAGGTCGCCAGATCGGCCACGCACTTCGCCAGCGACGGACCGGACTCGTAGTTCACGACCACCGCCGCGATGCGCCCTGCGGCGCCGCCGCTCACGGATCGATCCGCGTGAACCGGTACTTGATCAGGGCGCGGAGTGCGCCGACGCCGTCACGCCAGGTGATCTTCTTGCCCTCGCTGATCTCCCGACCGGCGTAGGAGATCGGCACCTCGTAGATCCGGTAGCCCCGGCGCAGCACCTTGGCCGTGATCTCGGGCTCGAAGTCGAACTTGTCCGACTGGATCGTGATGCCCTCGAGCACGCGACGGTCGAAGAGCTTGTAACAGGTCTCCATGTCCGACATCGTCGACGAGTAGAGGATGTTGGTGACCAGCGACAGGAAACGGTTGCCCATCCAGTGCAGCGGCATCATGTTCTTGCGCTGACCGGTGAACCTGCTGCCGTAGACGACCTGGGCCTTGCCACGCAGGATGGGGTCGAGGAGGCTCGGCCAGTCCTCGGGGTCGTATTCGAGGTCGGCGTCCTGCACGAGGACGAGGTCGCCGCGTGCCGCACCGAGACCGGACCGGATGGCTGCGCCCTTCCCCTGGTTCACCTCGTGGGTGAGGATCCGCACGGTCGAGTCCCCGAGTGCCGAGAGGACCTTGTCGGTGCCGTCGGACGAGCCGTCGTCCACGACGACGACCTCGACGTCCACCGGCACGTCGACGGCCCGGATCCGCCGGATCACCTCAGCGACCGTCACGCGCTCGTTGTACACGGGCACGATCACCGAGAGCAGTCGGAACTCGTGCGCTCCGCCCCCACCCGGGACGGCGTCCGTGGACCCTCCGGTGTCGTTCCCTGTGGCCTCAGCCATGTGCCGGCGCTCCTCGTCCTTCCCCGCGGATCGGGGTCGGCCCATTCTGTACCACCGGGCGGTCGGCGCCGTTCACCTCCGGCACCCGGGACGGGCCTCCGGCCACCGCGCCACCCACCCGGTCACCCCTCGCTCGACCCGAGGCCGATGGCTCCGTGGACGCCCGGCGCGGCGATGCCGGCGTCACGAGCCAGATAGGCGGCCGTCGCCGCCAGTCCGTCCTCGAGGCTGGTGACCGGCTCCCAGCCGAGCTCGGTCCTGGCCATGGTGATGTCCGGTCGGCGGCGGGTCGGGTCGTCGGTGGGCAGCGGCCGGTGCTCGATCGTCGAGGACGAGCCGAGCAGGCCGATGATGGTCCGGGCGAGCTGGAGCACGGTGTACTCGTCGGGATTCCCGATGTTGACGGGGCCGGTGAGCTGCGAGTCGTACAGGGCGAGCAGGCCCCGCACCTCGTCGGTGACGTAGCAGAGGCTCCGGGTCTGGCTGCCGTCGCCGTAGACGGTGAGCGGCTCGCCCCGCATCGCCTGCAGGAGGAAGTTGGACACGACGCGGCCGTCGTCAGGTCGGAGTCGGGGTCCGTAGGTGTTGAAGATCCGGGCGATGGCCGTGTCGGTACCGAGCGTACGATGGTGGGCCATGGTCAGCGCCTCGCTGAAGCGCTTGGCCTCGTCGTAGACGCTGCGGGGCCCGATCGGGTTGACCTTGCCCCAGTAGGACTCCGCCTGCGGGTGGATCTCGGGATCGCCGTAGACCTCGCTCGTGGAGGCCATGAGGAACCGGGCGCCGTGTCGGTGCGCCAGGTCCAGTCCGTGACGGGTGCCCTCGCTGCCGACGGCCAGTGTCTCGAGCGGGAGCGCCAGATAGTCGGGAGGCGAGGCAGGACTGGCCAGGTTGAGCACACCGGAGACCGGGCCGTCGACCGGGATGCCTGCCGAGATGTCGGCTTCGACGAGGCAGAATCCCGGATGGTCGAGGAGATGGGCGACGTTGTCACGGCGTCCGGTGGAGAAGTCGTCGACGCAGACGACCTCGTCGTCCCTGGCGAGCAGTTGGTCGCACAGGTGGGAGCCGAGGAAGCCGGATCCGCCCAGGACGACGACGCGGCCGCTCACCGGCGGCCGATCCCCACGTAGGAGAAGCCGAGACGCCGGACCTGTGCGGGATCGAGGAGATTGCGGGCGTCGACGAAGACCGGTACGGCGAGGGCGTCGCGCACCTTGGCGAAGTCGAGCCAACGGAACTCGTCCCACTCGGTGAGGACGACGACGACCGAGGCGCCCTGACAGGCGGTGTAGGCGTCCGGATAGGCCAGCAGGGAGCCGGGGCCCTCGGGGACATCGAATCCCGGCACGGCGACCGATCCTGCGCCTTCGGGCACCTTGACCGTCGGATCGTAGGCACGCACTTCGGCCCCGCTTCCGGCCAGGCGGAGCGACACCTCGACGGCCGGCGAGTTCCGGAGGTCGTCCGTGCCCGCCTTGAACGTGAGACCCCAGACGGCCACGACCGCCCCGGTGAAGTCCCCGTCGGCGGTGCCGGCCGGCAGCGCGGGGGCGACGGCGGTCCGGACCTTGGACACGACCCGCTCGAACTGCTCGTCGTTGGTGGCGATGGCACCCTTCAGGAACGAGAAGTCGTAGCCCGCCTGCTCGGCGATGTGCACCAGGGCGCGGGTGTCCTTGGGAAGGCAGCTGCCGCCCCATCCGGGTCCGGGCTTCATGAACTCGAAACCGATCCGCTTGTCGTAGCCGAGGCCCAGGATGACGTCCCGGACGTCGGCCCCTACGGCCTCGCAGAGACTCGCCACGGCGTTGACGAAGCTGAGCTTGGTCGCAAGGAAGGCGTTGGAGGCGTACTTGATCGTCTCGGCGGTGGCGGCGTCGGTGATGAGCAGGGGGGCCTGGGTCCCGGCGAACAGCTCGCCCACCCGTGCCGCCGCCGCCTGGTCGTCGGCGCCGACCACGATGCGCTCGGGGTGCAGGCTGTCCGGGACGGCGGTTCCCTCACGTAGGAATTCCGGGTTGGAGACGACCTGGACGTCCGTGCGACCGAGCACGCGCTCGACTACCAGGGTGGATCCGACCGGGACGGTGGACTTGTTGACGATGATCGTGCCGGGAGCCAGGTGGGGGCCGATCTCGGCCGCCACGGCCTCGACGTAGGACAGGTCCGCCGAGCCGTCGTCCCCCTGGGGGGTGGGGACGCACAGGAACACGAACTCTGCGCCCTTGATGGCGGCCGTGGCCCCCTGGACGAAGCGCAGGTTGCCGGCCGCCTGACCCTCGCGCACCAGCTCTTCGAGGTGCTCCTCGACGATGGGTACCTCGCCCCGCTGGAGCATGGCCACCTTGGCCGGATCGGCGTCACCACAGGTCACCCGATGTCCCAGGTGGGCGAGCGTGGCCGCAGTGGGGAGGCCCACGTACCCCACCCCGATGACGGCCACGGTGTGGACCGCTCCCCCGGGGGGAGTTCCGAAGGCGGACTCGCCGGCGCCCGGAGCGCCCGCGGGCTCACCCCCATGAGCGAAGAGCATCGAGCTCAGAGCCATTGCTGGTCACGTCCCATCGTCTGGTCGTCTGGCGCCCGTGGGCGCGATCGTCGGCTTGGAGGAGCATCGGCCCGAATCGGCCCCGTCCTGAGCGAAATCATCCGGTCGGCCCCCGGCGCACGTCGTGTCGTGCGGTGCAATCCTGCAACAAAGGTGGGCCGCAGCGAAAGGCCATCACCGGAAGATTCCCCGATTGCCACCGGAACCTGCCTGATTCGCTCCTTTCGGAACCGCATCCCACCCGGTCGGAGCGCCCCGACGTGCCCAGCCGGTCCGAGCGAGTCCGTGTCAGTCCGGGTCGGGAAGCGACGCCACCAGCCGGGCCAGAGCGTCCTCCCACGGGGGCAGGGCCGGGAGGCCCGACAGCCGGAGCGCAGTGTTGTCGAGGCGCGAGTTGGCGGGTCGCGGTGCCGGGCGGGGTGGGTCCAGGTCCCCGGTGCCGATCGGCTCCACCCGACCCGGATCGTGGCCCGATGCGGCCAGCACCTCGCGGACGAACTCGAACCAGCTGGTTTCCCCCTGGTTGGTCACGTGGAACGTGCCCGGGCGCCGGTCGGCGCCGAGCCGGACGATGGCCCGGGCCAGGTCCGCCGTGAACGTGGGGCAGCCGTGCTGGTCGTCCACGAATCGGAGGGTCGAGTCCGGCGATGCCGTGGCCAACCGCCGCGCGGTCTTCACCATGTTGGCTCCGTGCGCCCCGCTCACCCATGCCGTCCGCACGATGGTCCCGGAGGCACCGCAGATGGCCCGGACCTCCTGCTCCCCGCCGAGCTTGCTGCGTCCGTAGACGGAGCGGGGGACAGGCGGGTCCCACTCGACGTACGGATCGGGCGAGGTGCCATCGAAGACGTAGTCGGTGGACACGTAGACGAGATGGGCGCCCACGGAGGCGGCGGCCTCGGCCATGTGGCGCGTACCCATCGAGTTCACGGCGAAGGCCATGTCGACGTCGGACTCACAGGCATCCACGGCCGTGTAGGCCCCGCCGTGGAGCACGAGGTCGGGTCGGAAGCCGTCGACGGCGTCCCGTACGGCGTCCCGATCGACCAGGTCGAGCGTGTCGATGTCGGTCGACAGCACCTCGAACGTGCCGGGCTCGACCGACGGGAGGATGCTGGCCGCGAGGGCCCCCTCGGCCAGGCCGCCGCACGGAATCCGGCCCGCCAGCACGTCCCGGACATCGCGTCCGAGCTGGCCGTTCCCGCCGGTGACCAGCACGCGCGACGGCGCGCTCACGCCGTCACCGCGTCGGTGCGCCGGCGGCGGGTCCGCTCCAGGCCCCTTCGACCACCGGGGCACGGTCACGCAGTGGCTCCCACCAGCTGCGGTGGTCGGCGTACCAGCCCACGGTGTCCGCCAGACCCTTCTCGAAGGGGACCGTCGGCTCCCAGCCCAGTTCCCGTCGGATCTTGCTCGAGTCGAGCAGGTAGCGGCGGTCGTGGCTGGGGCGGTCCGGAACGATCTCCTTCAGCGACTGTGGCCTGCCGGTGGCCGCCAGCACCGCGTCGGCGATCTCCTCGATCGACGCCTCGACGCCGCTCCCGACGTTGTACGTCTCCCCGATGACGCCGCGCTGGAGGACCAGTTCGATGGCTCGGCAGTGGTCATCCACGTGTAGCCACTCCCGCCTGTTCTGGGTCGACTTGTAGAGCGGCAGCGGCGTGTCGTCCAGGGCGCGAGCCGTGAACAGTGGGATCACCTTCTCGGGAAACTGGTACGGCCCGTAGTTGTTGCAGCAGTTGGTGATGGTGGCCGGCAGACCGTAGGTCTCGTGGTAGGCCCGCACGGCGTGGTCGCCACCCGCCTTGGAGGCGTTGTACGGGGTACGGGGCCGGTACGGGGTGGCCTCGGTGAACACCTCGTCCGAATCGAGGGGAAGGTCGCCGTAGACCTCACAGGTCGAGATGTGGTGGAACCGGGCGACCCCGTGGCGCCGGGCCGCCTCGGCCAATGCCTGCGTGCCCATCACGTTGGTCTGGAAGAACCTCGTGGGATCGAGGATCGCCAGGCTGTTGTGGGACTCGGCGGCGAAGTTGACGATCACGTCGATGTCGTGCTCCGCCAAGGTCGCAGCCACCACGTCGAGGGCGCCGATGTCACCCTGGACGAACGTGATGCGATCCTCGACGTCGTCGAGGTTCGGCAGGTTCCCGGCGTAGGTGAGCACGTCGAAGGCCACCACGACGTCCTCGGGGTGGCGTTCGACCCAGTAGCGGACGAAGTTCGAGCCGATGAACCCGGCACCGCCGGTGACGAGGAGTCGCATAGCGGCCCAGCGTAGTCCGGAGGGGTGCACGTTCCTAGAGCTGACGGCACCCGGACGGTTGCAGTCCGGGTCGCGACGGGGTGCGCTGCGCTCCAGGTCAGCGGGGTGTCAGGAGCGGGGGCGCACATGGACGACGTCACCCGCGACGACGGACCTCGTGACGCCGTGCGACGCCACGAGCAGGTGACCTTCCGGAGTGATGCCGGTGGCGGTCCCCTCGAACGAGCCATCGGCGAGGTCCACCCGCACGCTCTTCCCGATCGTGGTGCAGGCGGCGAGGAGATCCTGGGACAGCCGCCGCCTCCCGGCGGGCAGTCCGAGGTCGGCGGTCCGCGGGTCGAGCGCGGCGAGCAGGTTGACGAGCAGTTCCTCGCGGTCGACCGGACCCCCGGCCAGCATCCGCAGCGACACGGCCAGGCCCCGTAGCTCGGACGGGAGATCGGCGTCCCCGTCCGGCCAGTTCACGTTGATACCGATCCCCACCACGATCGGAGCGGGATGGCCCCCCGCACCCGACGCGGGCAGCAGGTCCGTCTCAGCCAGGACGCCGGCCAGCTTCCGACCGTGGGGGTCGACCAGATCGTTCGGCCACTTGATCCCGACCGGCGCCCCGAGGCTGTCCGACCCTTGCGTCTCGCCTGGCCCCCCGGAGCCGCCCGAGCCCCCGAGCCCGAGGGCCCCGATGGCGTCGACGGCGGCGAGCGCCACAGCCGTGGTCGCCAGGTGGCGGTCGGCCGGATCGAGCACGGGCCGGAGCAGGACCGACAGGAGGAGATTCGCGCCCGGCGGGGCCTCCCAGGACCGGCCCAGCCGTCCCCGGCCGGCGGTCTGGTGGTCGGCCACGGCCACGACCCCCTCGGGGGCTCCGGCCCGGGCCTCGTCGAGCAGGTAGCGGTTGGTCGAATCGATCGATCCGAACCGTCGGACATCGGCGAACCGGCTCTGCGGCATGGCACACACCCTACGGGCCGTGCCAGGCTGTGGGGCCGGTCCGGGGCCACCCGTGCCGGGGTGCCCACCGTGGGCGTGACAGAGTGTGGGCGCCCCACCGTGGGGCGAGTTGCACGACCTGCCGACGTCGGCAGGTACGGTCCCGTGCCACACCGAGTTCGAAAGGCGCAGCGTGCTCAAGAAGGTCCTCATCGCCAACCGGGGGGAGATCGCCGTCCGGGTCATCCGGACGTGCAAGGAGTTGGGAGTGGCCACTGTCGCCGTCTACTCCGAGCTCGACCGCGACGCACTCCACGTGCGGCTCGCCGATGAGGCGTACGCCCTCGGAGGGCAGACCGCCGCCGAGTCCTACCTGAATACCGAGGCCATCCTCGACGTCATCGAGCGGAGCGGCGCCGACGGCGTCCATCCCGGGTACGGATTCTTCTCGGAAAACACGGACTTCGCGCGGGCCATCACCGAACGGGGCGTGACCTTCATCGGGCCTCCGCCCGAGGCGATCGACGTGATGGGCGATAAGATCAGCGCCCGGCACGCCGCCGAGCGGGCCGGTGTGTCCGGCGTGCCCGGACGCACCGACGTGCTTACCTCGCCCGACCAGATCATCACGTTCGGTGCCGAGTTCGGCTGGCCCGTGGCCATCAAGGCGGCCTACGGCGGTGGGGGCCGCGGCATGAAGGTCGTCCAGGGGCCCGATGAGGCGGCTGAGGCGCTCGAGTCGGCCATGCGCGAGGCCCTGGCCTACTTCGGGCGCGACGAGTGCTACGTGGAGCGCTACCTGGCATGGCCCCGCCACGTCGAGATGCAGATCATCTGCGACACCCACGGCAACGGAATCTGGCTCGGCGAGCGCGACTGCTCGGCCCAGCGACGTCACCAGAAGCTCGTGGAGGAGAGCCCGGCGCCGCTCTTCCCCCACGACGTCCGGGTCGCCATGGGCGAGGCCTCCATCAAGGTGGCCCAGGCCTGCGGTTACGTCAATGCCGGCACCGTCGAATTCCTCTACCAGGAGGGCGAGTTCTTCTTCCTGGAGATGAACACCCGACTCCAGGTCGAGCATCCCGTCACCGAGTTCGTCACCGGCCTCGACCTCGTCGAGTGGCAGCTCCGGGTCGCCTCGGGCGAGCCCCTCGGATTCACCCAGGACGACGTGCAGTGCAACGGGCACTCGATGGAGGTTCGCATCAATGCGGAGGACCCGGCGGGTGGCGCCTTCACCCCCTCCCCCGGCACGATCTCGAAGCTGGTCGCTCCCGGTGGGCCCGGTGTCCGTCTGGACGCCGGGTACGAGTCGGGGGACACCGTCAGCCAATTCTACGACAACCTCGTCGCCAAACTCGTCGTGTGGGGTCACGACCGGGAAGCCGCACGTCGCCGCATGCTGCGGGCCATCGAGGAGACCGTGGTCGAAGGAGTCGCCACTACCCTGCCGGCCGACGTGGCCATCCTCAGCCACCCCGACTTCATCGCCGGCGAGCACTCGACCAATTGGGTCGAGCAGACGCTCGACCTGACCGGGGTCACGTCGGACGCAACCGCGGTCGCTCCCGCGTCCACCCCGTCTGAGGACGGCGAGGAGGTCCCCCGGGTACTGCGGGACGTCACGGCCGAGGTCGACGGACGCCGCTACCAGGTGAAGCTCTGGGTGCCCGACCTCGGAGACGCGATCGCCGTCCAGGCCGGCGGCGGCGCCAAGGGCGCGGGCCCGAAGCGACCGAAGGCGGCAGGCGGTGGCGCCGCTGGATCGGGGACCGTCGCCGTGCCCATGCAGGGCACGATCGTCAAGGTCCTCGTCGACGTGGGCGACGCGGTCGAGATCGGACAGACCGTGTGCGTGCTCGAGGCCATGAAGATGGAGAACAACGTCAACGCCGAGAAGTCCGGAACGGTCAAGGAGATCCGGGTCGCCCCGGGCGAGTCGGTCGGGCCCGGGGACGTCATCGCCGTCATCGAGTAGCCGACACGGCCGGAACGACTGGATCCACGCCGCTCGGGGCCCCATCCGAACCTGCCCAGCCGGTCGCCGGGCAGGTTCGGATGATCCGAGGATCAGAGGAGCAGGCATGGCACAGGTCACTGCAGGCAACGCCGCCTCGGCGGCCAAGGAGGCGGCGCGATCGGCGATCGACGCCCGGCTCGACGACCTGGTCGGGTTGAGTCACGCCATCCATGCCGACCCGGAGCTCTCCTTCGACGAGGTGCGGTCGGCCGAACTGACGGTCCGGGCCCTCGAGCGGGCAGGCTTCCAGGTGACCACCGGTACGGCCGGCCTCCCCACGGCATTCGTCGCCGAAGCGGGGGACGGTCCCCTGGTGCTGGCGATCTGCGCCGAGTACGACGCACTGCCCGACGTCGGCCACGCCTGCGGGCACAACATCATCGCGGCCACGGCCGTCGGTGCCGGACTCGGACTCCTCCCCCTCGTCGACGAGCTCGGCCTGCAAGTGCGCGTGGTGGGTACGCCGGCCGAGGAGGGCGGCGGCGGCAAGGTGATCATGCTCGACGCCGGGGCCTTTGACGACGTCCACGCGGCGATGATGGTCCATCCGTGGGCCACGGAGCGCCTCGAGGCCACGTGCCTGGCTGTGCATCACTTCGACGTCGCCTTCGCGGGGAGGACAGCTCATGCCTCGGCGGCGCCGTGGCAGGGCATCAACGCCGGTGACGCCATGGTCGTGGCGCAGGTGGCCCTCGGCCTCCTGCGCCAGCAGCTACCACCCGGTGACCAGGTGCACGGCGTGGTGACCGAAGGGGGCGAGGCGGCCAACATCATCCCGTCGCGGGTGACCGGCCGGTTCATGGCCCGCTCCCTCACCCTCCCGGGGCTCGAGCAACTGGTGCCCCGGATCGAAGCCTGCTTCGCGGCCGGCGCCCTGGCCACGGGTTCGGAGGTGAGCTTCACGCCGCTCGCACCGGACTACTCCCACATGGAGAGCGACCCCGACCTGCTCGCCCGTTACCGGACGAACGCCGAGGCACTGGGACGGCGGTTCGACCTCGACGACCGAGGCGCCCCCCGGCCCACCCTGTCGACCGACATGGCCAACGTCTCGCTGGCGGTCCCGACGATCCACCCGCTCCTGGCGATCGAGTCCCACGGGGCGGTGAACCACCAGCCCGAGTTCGCCGCCGCCTGCGTCACCGACTCCGCCGACTCCGCCGTGCGGGAAGGTGCGCTGGCCATGGCCTGGACCGCGGTGGACGCCGCCCTGCCCGGAGCCCTTCGCGACCGGCTCCTTGCCCGCCGCGAAGCGTGACCCCACCGGCCCCACCGTGACGCCACCCGGGCCGTCCCCTGAGCCGCCCTCCGGTCCCTCCATCGAGCCGTCACCCGGCCCGGTGGTCACCGGCCTCACCCCGGACTATCCGATCCGGACCGAGCGACTGCTGCTGCGGCCCTGGCGACCCGACGACCTCGACACGTACCACCGGTTGCGGGGCGATCCGGAGATCGCCCGCTTCCTCTACGACCGTCCCCTCGACCGCGACGCGGCCCGCGCCAAGCTCGCCTCCCTGCGCACCACGATCTCCGAGCCCGGCCAGTGGGTGAACCTCGCCGTCGAAGTGGCGGCCACCGGCGAGGTGGCCGGCGATGTCGGTCTCGGATGGGTGAGCGACGTCCACCGACTGGCCGACGTCGGCTACACGTTCCTCCCCGGACAACGGCACAACGGCTACGCCACGGAGGCCGCGGCCGCCATGGTCGACCTGGCCTTCACCCAACTCCGTTGTCACCGCGTAGCCGGCCACCTGGACGCCCGCAACACCGCCTCGGCGGCGCTGCTCGAGCGCCTCGGGATGCGCCACGAGGCGCACCTAGTCGAGAACGAGTGGGTCAAGGGGGAGTGGACCGACGAGTCGATCTACGCCGTCCTCGCAACGGAGTGGGCGGCACGTCAGGCCGGCGGCTGAGTCCGGCCACCCCACTCCCTCGGACCGCGCGCCGACAACCCACCCCCCCCGGTGGCGGATCAGCCGTTGGGGTGGAATTCGCCGAAGACGCCCCGCAGCACGTCGGACACCTCGCCGAGCGTGGCCATCCGGGACAGCGCGACCTTCATGGGGACGAGCAGATTCTGCGTGCCCCGGGCGGCGGCCTCGACGTCGGCCAGTGCGGCGTCGACGCCCGACTGGTCGCGTCCGGCCCGCAGGCGGCCCACCCGGGCGACCTGCGAGCGCTGGAGCTCGGCGTCGATCGGGAACACGTCGGTGGGGGCACCCTGCTCGTCGACGAACTTGTTCACCCCGACGACCACCTTGTGCCCACTGTCGATGTCCTTGGCGTAGGCGTAGGCGGCCTGCTCGATCTCCTGCTGCATGTACTGGGCCTCGATGGCGTCGACGGCACCGCCCATGCTGTCGATGCGCTCCAGGTAGTCCCAAGCAGCGGCCTCGACCTCGTCGGTCAGCGACTCGACGAACCACGAGCCGGCCAGCGGGTCGACGGTGTCGGCCACACCCGACTCGTAGCCGACGATCTGCTGGGTCCGCAGGGCGATCTTGGCGGCGTGTTCAGTGGGGAGTCCGAGGGCCTCGTCGAACCCGTTGGTGTGGAGACTCTGGGTTCCTCCCAGGGCGGCGGCCATGGCCTGGACGGTGACTCGGACGATGTTGTTCTCCGGCTGCTGGGCGGTCAGCGTCGATCCGCCGGTCTGCGTGTGGAAGCGCAGCAGCAGCGACTTCTCGTTCTTCGCGCCGAACCGCTCCTTCATGATGTTGGCCCACATCCGACGGGCGGCCCGGTACTTGGCCACCTCCTCGAAGAGGTTGTTGTGGGCGTTCCAGAAGAAGCTCAGCCGGGGCGCGAACTCGTCGACGGCGAGCCCGGCGGCCAGCGCGGCCTCGACGTAGGCGATCCCGTTGGCCAGCGTGAAGGCGATCTCCTGCACGGCCGTCGACCCGGCCTCCCGGATGTGGTAGCCGGAGATGGAGATGGTGTTCCAGGCAGGCAGGTGCTCGGCGCAGTACGAGAAGGTGTCGGTGACGAGCCGCATCGACGGACGAGGTGGGTAGATGTACGTGCCCCTCGCCACGTACTCCTTCAGGATGTCGTTCTGGATGGTGCCGCCCAGCAGCTTCGGGTCGACGCCGTTCTCCTCGGCGACGAGTTGGTAGAAGAGGAGCAGGATGGCCGCCGTGGCGTTGATGGTCATCGAGGTCGTGACCTTGTCGAGGGGCAGGCCGGCGAGCAGGGCCCGCATGTCCTCGAGGCTGTCGATGGCCACGCCGACCTTGCCGACCTCGCCTTCCGAGCGTGGGTGGTCGGAGTCGTAGCCCATCTGGGTGGGCAGGTCGAAGGCACAGGACAGCCC
>CAZULR010000027.1:0-16717 GCA_964621235.1 uncultured Acidimicrobiaceae bacterium | reverse complement strand
GGGCGATGCGGGGCCAGCTCGTCGAGGTGCGGGCCGGGGCGACGGCCACGTACGGTGGGTCGATCGAGAGGGAGACGAAGCTCTGGCAGGTGAAACCCACCGGCTGCCCGTCCTCGATGCCCGACACGATCGTGACGCCGGTGGCGAATCGGCCCATGGCGTCCTTGAACTGCCCGGAGTCGAACGGTGCCTCGACGCCCGCTCCGTTGGCCGCGGTCACCGCTTCCTCAGTTCGAACGTCCCGCCCTCCTTGGCCGCGTTGACCTGGACCTTGCCGGTGGCCTGGGCGACCTGGCGACCCGCCCGCAGCATCGTGTCGATCTGCCGGTCGGTGTGACCCGGGTCGTGGTGGAACATGTCGAGTCGCCTGGCGCCGGACACGGTCGCCACGTGGATGGCGTAGGCGGGGGTCGAGTGCCCCCAGTCGAAGAGCTCGACGAACTCCTCCTCCGTGTACTGGGAGTCGTGGATGAGCAGGTCCACACCGTCGCACAGCTCCAGCACGTCGTCGGACACGGTCGTGCGGTCCACGGGGGCCTGGTGGTCGGGAAGGTAGGCCACGCACGCGCCGTCCGCCTCGATCCGGAAGCCGAGCGTGTTGCCGATGTGCGGGATGGTCCGGGCCTTGACCGTGATCCCGCCCAACTGGAACTCGTCCGTACCCTTCAGGTCGTGGTAACGGAGCTCGCCCCGGAAGTCGGCCATGTGTACGGGAAAGAAGGGCGGCTTGACCATTCCGGCCATCGTCGCCTGCAGCGAGTCGTCGACCTGGGACGGCCCGTAGATCTCGAGGAGGGCGCCGGGATCGCGCATGGGCGGGAAGAACGGCGTGCCGAGGATGTGGTCGTAGTGCAGGTGCGTCAGCAGGCAGTTGCCGCGCAACGGTCGCCCGGCGGGCACCAGTCCGGCGTTGAGATGGTGGCCCAGGGCACGCAGGCCCGTCCCCATGTCGAGGACCAGGGGCGGCTCGTCGTCGACCTCGACCAGAACACAGGAGGTGTTGCCCCCGTAGCGACGCTGCTGGTCGGACGAGCACGGGCACGAGCCCCGGACGCCGAAGTAGGTGATACGCACAGTCAGATGAGGCTAGTCGGAGCGGGAGGTGGGCCGTCGGCTACCCTCCGGCCATGAGCGAACGGGACACCACCGGCGACTCCCCCCGGACCGTCACGGCCCACGGCGTGGAGTTCGCCTACCTCGAGGACGGTCCGGCCGACGGCCCCCTGGCCCTGTGCCTGCACGGGTTCCCCGACACCGCCCACACGTGGCGCCATCTGCTCCCGGAGCTGGCCGCCGCCGGCTACCACGCCGTCGCCCCCTTCCTCCGGGGCTACGCGCCGTCAGGTGTGCCGGCCGACGGGCGCTACGACACGGGCACCCTGGCCCTCGATGCTTGCGCGCTCCACGAGGCCCTCGGGGGCGATGACCGCGCCGTCATCATCGGCCACGACTGGGGCGCCCTCCTCACCTATCCGGCGGCGGCGGCCGAGCCCGACCGCTGGCGACGGGTGGTCACCATGGCCGTGCCGCCGCCGGCGTCGATGGGGTTCGGGTTCTTCGACTACGACCAGCTCCGCCGCAGCTGGTACGTCTTCGTGTTCCAGACCCCGTTGGCCGAATTCGCCGTGGGGAAGGACGAGATGGCCTTCATCGACCGGCTCTGGGCCGACTGGTCACCCGGCTACGACGGTGCGTGGGATGCCGCCCGCGTCAAGGAGGCGCTGGCCACGGAGGACCGGCTGTCCGCTGCCATCGGCTACTACCGCGCCATGTTCGCCCCGCCCTCGGACGACCCGGCGGCCGCGGCGGCCGCCGCGGCCGGCGAAGCGGCCGGCCCCCAGCCCACGCTCTACCTCCACGGCGCGGCCGACGGCTGCATGGGGCTGGAGATCATCGGACCCGTGACCGACCACCTCGCTCCGGGGTCGGAGCTGGTGGTGGTCGAGGGCGCGGGGCACTTCCTGCAGCTCGAGAAGCCCGACGACGTCAACGGGCACGTCCTGCGCTTCCTGGCGGACTGAACGGGCCCGTCGACGACACGGCGGGTCGACTGGCTCAGTCCGGGCCCAGGGCCACGGAGGCCACGGCACGGGCGACGGCCTCGAGCGTGGCGAGTCTGCCCGGGTCGGTCGTCGGCACGCACCGCTTCCGCCAGGCGTTGTACTCCGTGCCGATGATCCCGGCGTGGTCGGTGTCGAGCTGGCGGAGCACCACCCGCCAACCGGCCTCGGCCAGACGCCCGGCGGCGGCCACGGACCCGGTCGGAGGCACCACCGGATCCTCGGTCCCGTGCGCCACCAGGGCCGGCCGGCCGCCGCCACCCACCAGGTCACCCGCGTCGGGGTACCCGTCGAACGGCGACGCGCCGTAGGAGCCGGCCAGGCCGACCAGGCCCGACGGGTGCCAGCCGTCGGCGATGCTCGGGCGCTCGGCGACGGCGGCTGCGGCACCTGCGCCGAGCGACCAGCCCGCCAGGACGATCCGACCGGGGTCGCCACCGAGCTCACCGGCGGTGGTGCGGGCGAAGGTGATGGAGTCCACGAGCTCTACCGGTCCGACCACGGGGTCGTCGGAGCGCCAGTCGGGGACGAGTACGAGCGGGCCCAGCCCGGCGATCCCGGCAGCCAGCGGTGCTAGTACGTCGCGCTCGTCGGGACCGCTGCCGTGCCACAGCAGCACCACCGGGGCGCCGACGGACCCCGGTGGCCGGAAGACGTCCGTCAGGCGTCCGGGACGGTACTGCTCGGCGTGGTGGGCCACCGCGGCAGCCGGCCGTGCGGGCCCCGACGGTCCGTGACCCGAGGGAACGTCAGCCACCGTTCGGTTCCGACTCCCTCAGCCGTCGACGTGGTCGAGCCACGGCACGACCGTCTTGAGGAAGTCGTTCTGGTCGGGGCTCGCCAGCAGCGGGTCCAGGTGGCTGTACGTGTCGGTCCGACTGACCGTCGTCACGCTCGGGATCTTCGACTCGGACTTGTACGCCTCGGCACTGCCCACGACACCGTTGTCCGTCCCGCCGAGCGCGGTCTGGAACGCGTAGAGCGGCACGTCGACCTGGGCGGTGTGGAGGAGGCGCAGTCCCAGATAGGCGGCGACCGGGGTCTGCTGGAGCGGCGCCGCGGCGCCGGCGTCGATCGAGAGCCGCTCGGGGTAGTACCACTCGGAGGCGGCGAGAGGCGTCTGGGCGAACGTGTCGACCACGTTCTTGATGGGCGTGATGCCGTCATCGACCCAGCCCGCCGGCGTGCCGGTGCCGATGTGGCCGGAGTGGACCTGGATCAGCTTGAGGCCGGGTGGCGACGACCGGTAGTCGAAGGCGTTCCCGAAGAGCGCCTCGTTGGTGGAGGGCACGGCCGGCTTGAAGGAGGCCGGCAGGTACGGGAACGACTCGAACGTGGTGGCGGGCCCGTTCGGATCCTTGTAGGCGGTGACCGCGCCGACCTCGCTGAAGACGCCGGTCGCCCAGGGGAGCCCAACACCCAACAGGTCGAGCCAGGGGCCACTCGTCTGGAGCTTGGCCAGCGACGCCTGCGTCGAGGCGAGCGTCGCCGTCGTCCCGTAGGAGCTCGGCGCACCGGCGCAGCCGTCGATGCAGACGATGCCGTTGATGGTCGTGTACCCGGGTGTGCCGCTGAAGTCCCACGCGGGATAGACCGCCGCCTCGGTGCCACCGAGTGAGTGGCCGCCCAGGGTGACCGTCCGCTTTCCGCCCTCACGGGCCTTCATGATCACGGCGTGGAGGTCGTTCATGGCCACGGCCATGCCCCAGTCGTCCACGAAGGCGTAGTCGGCCGGCTTGAGGGGCTGGTAGTGGTCCGTGACGCTCTTGTCGGACAACCATCCGAGGTAGTAGTCGAACATCTGCTTCGACGAGGTGGTGCCGGCCAGCGTGGACTGCACCACGGACTCGTCCTGGAGCGCCCCCTCGCGGCGCATCTCGGCCCACACCTGCAGCCCCGGGACGTGGGTGGCGAGGTAGGGGGCCACCAGGTCGAAGTCGCCGGCACCACCGTTCGTGCCGGGCACCAGGACCAGGACGTGCTTGGCCGTCGGATCACCGAAGGTGCGCACCTGCACCTTGTCGAACTTCGCCGGGGTCCCCGCCACCGACGGCGTGGCAATGGTCAGGACCGACTCGGGTACCGAGGCCGTTGCCCCCAGCGCGATCGGTGTGCCCGGAACGGCGGACGCCGTCGTGGTCGGCGACGAGGACGACGAGCTGCCGCACCCCGCCAGCGCCACGGCCGCCACCGCCGTGGCGCACGCCACCACACCCCATCTTCCGCTGCGTCGCATACCGCTCCCCCAGTCGCGTCCCGCACCGAGTCGGCCGGGAGCCGCCCGGTCGGGCGACCGCACCACCGTAGCCAGCGCAAGTCAGGTCCGGTTCGCAGCGCCCGGCACCGTCGGCCCCGCCGATCTTGCCGCACCGTGGCCACGGGCCCGTGGTCTCAGGGGAGTCGAAGCGTCCCCGTCGGATCGCGCACGGCCAGGCCCTCCGCCACCAGTGCGTCCGACACCCCCAGGGCCCGATCCGGGTCATCCGGCCATCCAGCCGCCGCCCCCAGTTCGCTGGGGTCGACCGGCCCGGACCGCAGCGCCGCCACCAGACGGCCGCGGCCCTGCCGGTCGGAGCCGTCGAAGCGCGGCTGGGCTGTCGAGACCCCGGCGGACCCCTTCGCCGGATCGGGGGACGGGCGGCCGGCGGCCGCCCACCGGCAGCGAGGTCGCACCGGGCAGTCACCGCAGGACGGAGCCCGCGCCGTGCACACCGTGGCGCCCAGGTCGAGGAGCGCCTGACCGAAGGACCAGCCCCGGTCCGGCGGCACCATGGCGTCGACCACGGCCTGGGCCTCCGCCGCCCGCAACGGCCTCCCCTCGACGGCGCGGGACAGCACCCGCCCCGCATTGGTGTCGACGATCCCCACGTCGCGCCCGTAGGCGAACGCCAGGACGGCCCGTGCCGTGTAGGGACCCACCCCAGGCAGGGCGAGCAGGTCGGCCAGGTCGTCGGGCACCTGGCCGTCGTGCCGCTCCACCACCGCCATGGCCGCCAGATGGAGGTTGCGCGCCCGGCGGTTGTACCCCATGCCCTCCCAGGCCCGGAGGACGTCGCCGAGCGGTGCGGCGGCACACGTCGGGGCGGTCGGGAAGGCGGCCAGGAAGCGGTGGTAGGCCGGGACGACCCGGGACAGCTGCGTCTGCTGGGCGAGCGTCTCGCTCACGAGCACCGCCCACGGGTCCCGGGTGGAGCGCCAGGGCAGATCGTCGCGGCGGGTGGCACCGCCCGTGGACCGCCCCCAGGCCTCGATGGCCTCGCCCAGCGCCCGCACCTGACCGGCCGGGCGGGTGGGCACCGGGTCACCGTCCGGACCGACGGTGGGCAGCACCGACGACGTCACCGGTGGCGATCCCGCGGCGAGGGCCGGGTCACCCCCAGACGTCGTCCCCGTAGGGGCGCCGGCGCGGCGGGGCGAACGCCTCCTTCCAGACCATGACCTTGCGCCGGAAGAAGCACACCTCGTCACCGTGCTGGTTGAACGCCTTGGTCTCGACCGTCACCACCCCGCGGTCGTCACGCGACTTCGACTCGACCTTCTCGATGACCTTGGTCTCGGCATAGATGGTGTCCCCGTGGAACGTGGGCGCGCGGTGCAGCAGCGACTCGACCTCGAGGTTGGCGATGGCCGCCCCGCTCACGTCGGGGACGCTCATCCCCAGGGTCAGCGAGTAGACGAGGTTGCCGACCACGACGTTCCGCTTCTGGACCGACTCGTTCTCGGCGAACCAGGCGTTGGTGTGCAGCGGGTGGTGGTTCATGGTGATCATGCAGAAGAGGTGGTCGTCCGCCTCGGTGATCGTCTTGCCCGGCCAGTGCCGGTAGATGTCGCCGGGCGTGAAGTCCTCGAAATGGCGGCCGAACGGGCGGTCATACGTCGTCATGACCGCCGATAGTAGGCGGACCTGCCGACACCCCGGCCCGGCGGAGTCGACCGTTGCCGAGGATCAGGCCTGGGGCTCGGGCTGTGGACGCGTGGTGAAGGCCAGCACCCAGTCGGGGTGGCTCTCACCGTCGATGGCCATCCGCCACGTGTACCGGGTACCCGGGGCCAGCGGCAGCGGGCCCAGGTTGACGGCCAGGGCGACGTCCACCGGCGAGCCCTCGGGCACGTCGGTCGGCCGACCCACGGTGAACTCGCCCCGCACCTCGACCGGGTGCTCGCCGTCGGGGGTGGGGACCAGGACGGGGCCGCCGTCGGCGTCCTCCAGGTAGAGCTCCCAGTGGTGGGCCGACTCGGCCTCGTGCCAGCCGACGTCGATCTTCAGCGCGATGGCGGAGGGGACGGGGTCGGGGCCGGTCATGCTCCACCCGCCGCCGAGGACGTAGAGCTTGCCGTCGGCGACCTGGGCGGAGTCACAGAGCATCATCGTTACCTTCACGAAGGGTGAGGCTACCGGTTCCCCTGACCGATCCCGCGACGGATCGTCCCGTGCGGGGCCGCGGCAGGGTGGGCGGGCGTCGGGCCTGCCGGTAACTTGTGACGATGGAACTGCGCGGCCTGCGGGACGACGTCTACCGGCGGCCCCTGGCCACCGCCCTCGACCGGCTCGGCATCGGCCCGGGCTGGACCTGCGTCGACGTGGGCGCCGGCGGCGGCGACGTGTCGGTCGCCCTCGCCGAGATCGTGGGTCACGAGGGTCGTGTCTACGCCGTCGACTCGGACCCCACCACGCGGGACGAGGTGGCCTCGGCCGCCGCGGCCCACAGCCAGGTGCTGGCCGTCACCCAGGCCGGCGAGGACCTCCGCCTCCCCGAGCCGGTCGACCTCGCGTTCTGCCGCTTCCTGCTCCTCCACGTGGTCGACCCAGCAGTCGTGCTGCGTCGGATGGCCGCCGCCGTCCGTCCGGGGGGCTGGGTGGTGGCCCAGGAGCCGATCACCTCGGCCGGCCGGATCGCCGGCCTCCCCTTTTCGATGCCCGACGCCCTCCACCCCGACATCGGGGCGCTCCTCCCCTCCCTCGTGCGCGACGCAGGCCTGGTCACCGTGGACGCGTGGGCCGAGGCCCCAGCCGGGGCCGGGAAGGGACCGGTGGCCGACTACGTGGAGGTGCTCACCGAGGTCGACCCCGGGGACGACCCGGTCGTCCTGCCCCCGCTGGTCACGGTCGTGGCCCAACGGCCCGTCGGCTGACGGCCCGGCGCGCCCACCCGCGGCCCCCCGATCTGCGCCTCCGTCGGCTGTCGCGCCCACCGGGCAGCCCGTTATCCTTGTGCGGTGACCACCGACGCCCTCCCCATGCCCGACCTGATCGCCGCCGCCGACGCCACCGCGGTGGCCCGAGCCGTCGTCGAGTCCGGAATCGGCGCCCTACGCGCCGCCGGTGGACCGGACCTGGCGCAGACCCTGGCGTACGACGTGTCCCATGCCGCCGCCGCCGTCCGCACGGCCGAGTCCGTCCTCACCTACGGCGCCCAGGGCGACACCGAGGCCCGGATCGCCTGCGCCTTCGTGGCCGACGCCCTCGCCGAGCTGGCCGCCCGTCTCGTGGGTCGCACCGCCGAGTGGGGCGTGACCACGGACTGGATGGCGCCGGCCGAGCCCTTCGTGGCCACCTTCCGCGACCCGGTCTTCCTGTCGTCCCTGGCCGAGACCCCGGGGGAGCGCCACCTGGACGCCGATTTCGAGCTGGTCCGCGACACGTTCCACCGCTTCGCCGCCGAGCAGATCCGGCCGCGGGCCGAACACATCCACCGGGCCAACACCGACATCCCGGAGGAGATCATCTCGGGGATGGCCGAGATGGGTGGATTCGGCATGTCGGTCCCCGAGGAGTACGGCGGGTTCGCCGCCGAGGGCGACGCCGACTACCTGAGCATGGTGGTGGCCACCGAGGAGCTCACGTGGGGGTCGCTCGGTGCCGGCGGCTCGCTGATCACCCGTCCCGAGATCTTGACGCGGGCCATCGTCAAGGGAGGCACCGAGGAGCAGAAGCAGCACTGGCTGCCCAAGCTCGCCACCGCCGAGGTCCTCGGCGCGGTCGCGGTGACCGAGCCCGACTTCGGCTCGGACGTCGCCGGTGTGATGCTGCCGGCCACCAAGGTCGACGGCGGCTGGATCCTCAACGGCGTCAAGACGTGGTGCACCTTCGCCGCCCGCGCCGACGTCCTGCTCCTGCTGGCCCGCACGGACCCCGACCGCGCCAAGGGCCACCGCGGACTGTCGATCTTCCTCGTCGAGAAGCCCCCGGCCGACGGCCACGGCTTCACTTTCGTCCAGGAGCCCGGCACGGACGGGCGCCCGGCCGACTCGGCCGGGAAGATGGAGGGCCGGGCCATCGACACCCTGGGCTACCGCGGGATGCACTCCTACGAGGTGTCCCTCGAGAGCTGGTTCGTGCCCGACGCCAACCTGATCGGTGGCGAGTCCGGGCTCGGGCAGGGGTTCTACCTGCAGATGCAGGGCTTCGAGAACGGACGCCTGCAGACGGCGGCGCGGGCGGTGGGCCTCATGCAGGCCGCCTACGAGGCCGCCCTCGAGTACGCCACGGACCGCATCGTCTTCGGGTCGCCGATCCTCGACTATGAGCTGACCAAGGTGAAGCTGGCCCGGATGGCCGTCCTCATCCAGGCGTCCCGCCAGTTCGCCTACGAGGTCGCCCGTCTGATGTCCAAGGGGGAGGGCACGCTCGAGGCGTCGATGATCAAGGCCTACGTGTGCCGCACCGCCGAGTGGGTCACCCGCGAGGCGCTGCAGATCCACGGTGGCATGGGCTACGCCGAGGAGTACCCGGTGAGCCGGTACTTCGTGGATGCGCGCGTGCTCTCCATCTTCGAAGGGGCCGACGAGACGCTCTGCCTGAAGGTCATCGCCCGTCGGCTGCTGGCCGACGGCTGACCGCTGACAGCCGGCCCGGGGGAAGGCCATCGGCGGGAGCGGAGGTCTGACGCCCGCACACCGACAGGACGCCGGTACCGTGCGGTGATGAGCGACTCCACGTCGGGCGACCATGCGCCCGGGCACCATCACCCGCGCGAGGATCACCACCGGCACGAGGACCACCATCGGCACGAGGACCACACAGGCGGGCCCGACGCCCAGGAGGGCGGCGGGGTGCCCCCGGTCCTCGACGAAGCGTTCTGGGAGGAGCGCTACCGCTCCAGTGACGCCCTGTGGAGCGGTCGGCCCAACGCCCAACTGGTCACCGAGGCCGGTCCCCTGGCGCCGGGACGGGCCCTGGACGTCGGATGCGGCGAAGGGGCGGACGCCGTGTGGTTGGCCCGGCGGGGCTGGGCGGTCACGGCGGTGGACATCTCCCTGACCGCGCTCGGGCGGGCCCGGGACCACGCCGTGGACGCAGGCGCCGAGGTGGCGGACCACGTCGAGTGGGTGCACGACGACGTGACGACCTTCGACCCGGGCACCCGGCGGTTCGATCTGGTCTCGGCCCAGTTCGTCCACCTGCCCGGCACGCTCCGGGACACCGTGCACCGCCGCTTGGCCGGTGCCGTGGTCGAGGGGGGCACCCTGCTGATCGTGGCCCACGACCCGACGGACCTGGAGACGACCGTCGGCCGCCCACCGTTCCCGGACTTCTTCGCCGCCGCGGCCGAGGTGGCCGCCGTGCTGGACGCAGCCGACTGGGAGGTCCTCGTCACCGAGGCACGCCCCCGTCCGGCCGTCGACGCCGAGGGCCGTGACGTGACGGTCCACGATGCCGTCACCGTGGCACGCCGCCGCGTCGGTTCCGACACGCCGGACTGAAGAGGCACCCGATCGGCATCCGCCGGCCGGGGCGTCAGCTCACGAGTCGCTGTTCACCCGGGTGAGTTCGATCGAGATCTGGTCGTCGGCGAGCTCCTGGCCGGAGAAGACGCAGTCGAAGGCCTGGGCCACCCGCAGGACCATCTCGGCGTTCGACGCGCTCACCGCCATGTGGCAGGCGCCGTCGGCACTGAGCCGCTCCCACAGGATGCCGATCTCGAACCCGCGTTGGAACTCGGGGTCGTCGGTGTCGAAGTGGAGGACCGATTCCATGCACCAGCTATCGGCCGTTCCACGTCCTTTCTTGACCCCTCATGCACTTCGGGGCGATTGACGGCCGGACGACGAACGCCGACGATGGGTCCGTGGATCTCCGCGCCGCCGGTTTGCTCGATCGCATCCTGGAGGCGGTGCCGCTGCCCGGGCCCCGCCCCGAGGTGCTCCTCCCCCGAGGGGGCAGCCTCCCGTCCGCGTTCGCCGTCAGCGACCTCGCCCAGGCCTCGATCGGTGCGGCGGGGGCCGCCCTGGCCCGGTTGGCGGCAGGGCCGGACGGGGATACCGGCCCCGTCACCGTCGACCGCGACCTGGCGTCGGCGTGGTTCGCACTCTCGATCCGGCCCGACGGCTGGGAGCTGCCTCCGATCTGGGACAGCGTGGCCGGCGACTACGCCACCGCGGACGGCTGGATCAAGCTCCATACCAACGCCCCCCGCCACCGGGCCGCTGCACTCGACGTGCTCGGGGTGCCGGGGGCACGGGAGGCGGTGGCGGCCGAGGTGGCGCGGTGGGACGCCGACGACCTCGAGTCCGCCGTGGTCACCGCCGGCGGCGCCGCCGCCGCCATGCGATCGGGCGCGGCATGGGACCTCCATCCCCAGGGTGTCGCCGTCGCCGCCGAGCCCCTGCTGCACGTGGAACGCACGGCGGCCGGACCCGCACGGTCCAAGGACGCCGCCGCACCCCGTACCGATCGACCGCTCGAGGGGCTACGCGTGCTCGACCTCACCCGGGTCCTGGCCGGACCCGTGGCCACGAGGCTCCTGGCCGGGTGGGGTGCCGAAGTGCTCCGCATCGACCCACCGGGGTGGGACGAGCCGAACGTCGTGCCCGAGGTGACCCTGGGCAAGCGCTGCGCCCGCCTCGACCTCCACGAGGACCGTGACCGTGACCGGCTGCTCCGGCTCCTGGCGGATGCCGACGTCCTCGTCCACGGCTACCGCCCCGGAGCGCTCGAAGGACTGGGCCTCGACGCCGACACGCGCGCCGCCGCCCGGCCCGGGCTGATCGACGTCAGCCTGGACGCCTACGGCTGGACGGGGCCCTGGGCCGGACGGCGGGGATTCGACAGCCTCGTCCAGATGAGCTCGGGCATCGCCGCGGCCGGACAGGTCGCGACGGGCGCCGACCACCCCGTGCCGCTGCCCGTCCAGGCTCTGGACCACGCCACCGGCTACCTCCTGGCCGCCGCCGCACTGACCGGGCTGGCCCTGCGGCACCAGGACGGCCGGGGTAGCCGATGGCGGGCGTCGTTGGCCCGGATGTCCCGGCTGCTCGTCGACGCGGGAGTGGCACCGACCCTCGAGGGAGGGGGGATCGACCCGGACGGACCGCATCCCGGTGTGCCCGTCGAGCGGACGCGGTGGGGTGACGCCCGACGCCTGCCGCCGCCGCTCGTCGTCGCCGGGGCGCCACTCCGGTGGGACCTGCCGGCCGGGCCGCTCGGCTCCGCCCCGGCGGAGTGGCCGGTGCACTGACACCCCGCCGGTCCGAACTCCCCGGCGCGGGATCGGACCGGGTAGTCGCCGCTGTCACGGCCCGGTTCAGTCGGTGGCGGCCACGGCTGCGTCGGTCGTGTGCTCGGCGCCGAGCACCACGTCGAGGAGGGCGAGCGCCACGGCCACCACACCGAGGGCGCCGCCGAAGACACACACCCCGGCCCAGCCGTGGTTGGCATAGCACCAGCTGCCGCCGGCCGAGCCCAGGGCCCCGCCGATGAAGTAGCAGACCATGTAGGCCGAGTTGATGCGACTGCGGGCGTCCGGGGCCAGGCGGTAGATGATCGACTGGTTGGTGACCTGGAGCCCCTGCACGCCGACATCGAGCACCAGGATGCCCACGATCATCATCGCCAGGTCGTGCCCACCCAGCCACAGCGGCACGAACGAGGCCGCCACCAGGACGGCGAACACCAGGGTGGTGCGCCGGGTGAGGTCGCGGTCGGCCCACCGGCCGGCGAGTGTGGCGCACAGCGCGCCGGCCGCCCCCACCAGGCCGAAGAGGCCGATGGCGGCGTCCCCGTAGTGATAGGGGGCACCCGACAGGACGAAGGCCATCGTCGTCCAGAACACGCTGAAGGCGGCCATGCCCAGGGCGCCGAACAGGATCCGCCGGCGGAGCAGGCGCTCGGCCAGGAAGAGCGCCAGCGTCGACCGGAGGAGCGTGCCGTAGCCGATGGCCGGGCGCTCACCCTCGGCGGGGAGCACCCGGGCCAGCACCACGGCGAGCACCACCATCAGAACGGCCGCCGCCCCGTAGACCACGCGCCAGCTCGTCACGCCGGCGATCAGGCCCGACACGGTGCGGGCGAGGAGGATGCCGAGCAGCAGGCCGCTCATCACCCGCCCCACCACCCGGCCACGGGTCGACTCGGTCGCCAGCGACGCCGCCATCGGGACCAGCATCTGGGCGACGGTCGAGCCGGCGCCGACCAGCAGGGCCACGGCGATGAGCACGCCGATGGTCGGCGACAGGGCCGAGGCGATCAGGCCGACGGCCGTGGCCACCAGCACGAGCGGCAGCAAGCGGCGCCGGTTCAGGATGTCGCCGAGCGGCACCAGCAACGCCAGGCCGACGGCGTACCCGATCTGGCTGAGGGTGACCACGAGTCCGGCGGTGGCCGTGCCCGCGCCGAACGTCCGGGCGATGTTGTCGAGGATCGGCTGGGCGTAATAGAGGTTGGCGACGGCCAGGCCGCACGCCACCGCGAACAGCAGCACCAGCCCGCCGGACATGCCCGCACCGGGGGTGCCCTTCGTCTCGGATCTCTCCACCTGGGTGTGCTCCATCACTATCTGAACACCTCGTACAGTATCAGTATTCCTGTACGCGGCGTCCATGAACTACGGTGGGGCTCGTGACGGTGGTCCCCCCAGCGACGACCGGCCGGCTCGGTCGGCCGAGGAGCGAGCGGGCACGGCTCGCGGTGCTCGAGGCCGCCGCCGACCTGCTCGACGAGGGCGGGATCGGTGCGGCCACCATCGAGGCGATCGCCGGCCGGGCGGGCGTCAGCAAGGTGACGATCTACAAGTGGTGGCCGACCCGCGGCGCGGTCGCCATCGACGCCTACTTCCACCGGTACCGGCAGACCGGGACCTTCGCCGACACCGGCGACGTGCAGGCCGACCTCACCGCCCAGATCACGGTGCTGATCCGGGCCTTCCGTGGACGCGCGGGGCGCACCATGGGCGAGTTGATCGGGCAGGCGCAGACCGACCCCGTGCTGGCCGAGGCCCTCCGCACCCATTGGATCGGTCCGAGGCGGGCCGCCACCGCCGCGGTCCTGCAACGCGCGGTCGACCGTGGCGAGCTGCGTCCGGACATCGACGTGGCGACCGTCATGGACCAGCTCTACGGACCCGTCTACTACCGCCTCATGATGGGGCACGAGGCACTGACGCCGGATATGGCCGACACGCTGGTGGGGTCCCTGCTCAACGGGATCCGGGCCCACTGAATTCGCCGGCACGGGCCCGACGTGCGCCTCAGGCCGGGGGCGTCGCCCCGTCCCGGGCGATCTGGTCGAGGAGATCGGACGGCGTCAGCTGCTCGGACAGCAGGCGGTCGAAGCGCGCCGGGTCGCCGTCGGTGAAGGCCCGGCACAGCGGGAAGCCCTCCACGTAGCAGGTGAGGTAGGCGCGCCACGTCGGGTGGGTCAGGAACTCGACCGCCTTGGCGGCCCGGTCACGGGGCAGCAGGCCCCACCGGGCCACCTCGTCGATCACGGTGTCGGGGTCGGCGCCGTCCTCGTGGAGCCGGAAGGCGGCATTGGTGCGCACCGCGCCCAGCGCCTCGCCGGCGTCGGCCACCGCGGCCACCACCTCGGCGTCGTAGCGGATGCCCAGTGGCGACAGGTGCTCGGCCACGGTCTGCTCGGGGTGCCGCCCCCAGGCCACCTCGAGACCGAGGTCGGCCAACCCCTCGGCGAGCAGACACTGCGGCGTTCCCACCAGGAAGATGGATTCCTCCCACCACCGGCGCCGCCGGACCAGGCCCACCTCCTTGCGGGTGTGCTCCGTGTGGTGTCCGGGGTAGGCCTCATGGGCCACCAGGTGGGCGAGGCCCGTCGACAGCACGGGGAGGTCGGTGTTGATCGCCACCCGGCTCTGCAGGTCACCGAGGTAGTAGTTGAAGCCGGACCACGGCTGATCGGTGACGAGCTCGAACTCGATGTGCTCGCCCTCGGGCAGGCCGAACAGCACGCGGGTGCGGTCGCGCAGGGAGTCGGCCAGCGAGTCGACGGCGCGTCGCAACAGGTCGACCGGCACGGCATGGGACTCCCGCCACGCCACCAGGCGCTCGGCCAGCGGACCGCTCCCGGGCAGCACCTCGTCGAGCAGGCGGTGGGCCTCGACCAAGGCGTCCTCGTCGACCCGGCTGGGTCGGACGCCGTAGCAGGCCTCCACCTCGTCGGCGTACCCGATGGGCTCGCCGGCGAGCTTCGCGCACGTGGTGGCCAGGCCTCGGACCTGGGCCGCCAGCCAGTGCCGCCGCGCCGGTGCAGCCGAGTCCTCCGGGCCGGCCGACGAGTCGAGTGCGCCGCCGTCCCCGAGCGCCGCCAACAGCGCACGCGACGAGGCCAGCAGCCGGTCCGGGGGCAGCAACGGCTCCGCCTCGACGGTGCGGATCAACGCCGCCGGACCGTAGTAGGCGTCGACCATGCCGTCGATGTGGCGGCCCAGTCGGAGGCCCAGTGTCAGGTAGTCCTCGACCAGCCCCGGACCGGGGCCCTCCGGCACGACGCCCCCCTCTCAGCCGAGCTGCGACCGCAGGAAGGCCACGGTGCGCTCCCACAGCAGCGCGGCGGCGTCCGCGTCGTAGACCTCGGGGCGGTCCTCGTTGAAGAAGGCGTGGTCCACCCCGGGGTACCGGTGGAAGGACGCCGTCTTGCCGAGCGCCGACAGTTCGGCGACCAGCGCGTCGGCGGCGGCCGGGCTGAACGAGCCGTCGAGCTCGGCGACGTGGCCCTCCACGACCGCCTGCAGGGCCGAGTAGTCGGGCTGGGCATCGGGCCAGGGGATCACCCCGTAGGCCGGCACGACGGCGGTGACGGCGTCGGGCCGCTGGCACGCCAGCACCAGGGCCAGGCCCCCGCCCATGCAGAAGCCGACCACGCCCACCGACGTCGCACCCGTCCGGCGACGGAGCTCGTCGACGGCGCCGCTCAGCTGCTCGGCCGCCTCGCCCATCTTCAGCGCCATCATGTGCTTGGCCGCCTCGTCGGGCTCGCTGAGCGGGACGGCGGTGCCGTGGTAGAGATCGGGGGCCAGGGCCGTGAGACCCGCCTCGGCGAACCGGTCGCACGTCCGTGTGATCTGATCGACGAGTCCCCACCACTCCTGGATCACCAAGACGCCCACGGTGCCGTCGGCTCCGCCGTCCGGGACGGCCAGGTAGCCGTGCGCGTGACTGCCGTTGCTCGGGAATTCGATGCGTTCACCCATGCGGCCGACCCTACTCCGGACCGGCCGTATTTCATCATTCGAGCCGGCTGCGACACGACCCGAATGTCGACCCCGGCAACGGTTCGGCACCCGTCCCGGATGGTATAAGTCCAGTTCAGGGCCTTGTGTTCGGGGGATGTCCTTGTGGTGCCCTACCGGGTGCACTACCATCTGCCTTCATATGACTCACGCCGAGCAGTACTCGACGGTCGAGCCAGGTGCCTGCCCAGCACGCCGCATGAGGACCCGTAACCGGGTCGTCGCGACGCTCGCTTTGGCCTCCGTTCTCGGAGCGACCTCCATGGTCGTCGCCTCCTCCACCCCGGCATCCGCCGACCAGATCTCCGACGCCCAGGCCCAGGCTGCGGCCATCACGGCCAAGCTGAACGCGGCCGAAGGCCAGATCCAGGCCCTGGCGGGCCAGGTCAACGAAGCCGACTACAAGCTGTCACAGCTCCAGGGGCAGATCGCCGCGAACCAGGCCGAGGTGGCCAAGGACCGCGACCAGGTGGCCAAGGACCAGGGCCAGCTCCAGGTCCAGGCCATCAGTGACTACACGAACTCCGGGACGTCCAACACGGCCACCCAGATCTTCACATCGAACGTCAACACCAGCGGCATCCGGTCCGAGTACTCCTCGATCGCCACCGGCAACGTGACCTCGACCATCGACCGGCTGCACACGGCCCAGGCCGCCCTCGCCGCCAGCCAGGCCACCCTGGAGCAGCAGAAGACCCAGGCACAGGCCACGCGTGACAGCCTCGCCTCGGCACAGGGCCAGGCCGACTCGCTGGCCAGCCAGGACAAGGCGACTCTGGCGAGCGTCGACGCCAACATCCAGCAACTGGTCCAGCAGCGCCAGGCCCAGGAGGCCGCCGCCGCCGCCGCAGCCGCACAGACTGCCTTCAACCAGAAGGTCGCCGCCTCCAAGGCCGCACAGGCCCAGCAGGTGCAAGAGACCCATCAGACCACCTCCGGCAGCTCGGGCAGCGGCTCGTCAGGTGGGGGCACCACGGTCGTCACCCCGGCCGGACCGCCGCCTCCTCCGTCGTCAGTGGGTGGAGCGGCAGTCGCCGCCGCCGAGCGGGAGATCGGCGTCCCCTACGTCTGGGGCGGCACCACACCGGCCGGATTCGACTGCTCGGGCCTGGTCATGTGGGCCTATGCCCAAGTCGGGGTCAGCCTCCCCCACTACTCCGGCGCCCAGTTCGCCGACACCACCCACATCCCGAT
>CAZULR010000026.1:0-17131 GCA_964621235.1 uncultured Acidimicrobiaceae bacterium | reverse complement strand
GCGGAGTTTGTTGGTCGTCCGGAGATCTTGCACATGTGCACGTTATTGCACGCGTGCAAGGTCCGCCTCACGGCTGCGGAGCGAGCGCCCGGTCCCGCGTGGACCGTCCCGTCATGGCTCTTCATCCCCGGTCAGTCGCCGAGCCGGGTGCGCGCACCGGGGAGTCCCGTCCGGTGGTCGGGGGCGTGTGGCAAGGGACCCAACTCGTCGGCCCCGCCCGTACACGAGACCCGGCGCTGGTCGCCGGAGCGTTCGCCCCGGGTGCGTAACAGCGGCGGGACGATTGGGCCGGCGGACGTTACAGAGTCGTAACAGCCACTTCCCCCGGGGCCCGTCCGCCGTCACCATGGACGGATGGGTTCACTGATCCCACTCCACCACCACCGGGACGACGACCAGCGGGTCGGGGCCACGACCGGTGCGGACGCCGTCACGACCGGGGACGTGCCGCCCGGCCGCCCCACCGACGCCCGGTCGCCCTGGGCGCTCGCCGCGGTGGCGGTGCTCGCACCGGTGGTCGTCGCTCTGCTGCTCACGCCCTGGCGTGACCGGGTGGCCGCCGCCGACGACGCCCTCCTGCTCGTGGTGGTGATCGTGGCGGTGGCCACGGCCGGGCGACGCTGGGCCGCCGCCCTCTGTGCCGTGGGAGCGGCCCTCTCGTTCGACTTCTTCCTGACCCGGCCCTACCAGTCGTTCCGGATCACCCGCAGCAGTGACCTCACGACCGAGGTCCTGCTCCTGGTGGTGGGCCTCCTCGTGGGGGACCTCGCGGCGCGCGGCCGGCACCACCGCACGACGGCCCAGGAGGGACGTGACCACCTCGCCGCCCTGCACGGGGTCACCGAGCTGGCCGCCGCCGGTGGCGAGCCCGAGGACGTGGCGCGACTGGTGGCGGATGAGCTCCGGCCGTTGCTGCACCTGCGCTCGTGCACCTACGCAACCGGTGACGGCGGCCTGGCCGCGCGACTGCGGCCCGACGGCACGGTCCAGGTAGGGACCGTCGTCTGGAACACCGAGGATCTGGGCCTACCCCATCGTGGCGTCGACCTGCCCGTCCGGTCCGGCGGCGAAGTGGTCGGCCACTTCCGCCTGGTGCCGGAGCCCGGGGTGGGCGTGGCCCAGGACGCGCTCCTGGTGGCGGTGTCCCTCGCCGACCAGGTGGGCGCGTCGGTGGCCGCGGCGCCCGGACCGGTGGCCGTGCCGCGCTGACGGTCCCCGTGGCGGGCCCGGGGCCCGTTCACACGATGCACCCATTCCGGCAATCCTCCCGAAACGAAGGCCGCGTACCGTCCTGTCCACGAGGTGCACGTCGCCGTGCGGCCTCGACCCGAGGGGACCGGTCAGGGGCGGGCCCGACCGGCGCCCCCGGGGCCGATTCGACGGGCGGTACGGGAGGACGAGGGACGCAGCCATGGCCTCCGACGGACAGCAACCCGGAGGCCCGTTCGACGACGGGTCACTCCCGCTCGCGCTGCTCGGCGACGAGATGCTCCTGGAGGACGAGGCGCTGCCCGGCCGCAGCGGCCATACACCCGCCACGCCGCACGTCATCGTTCTGTTCGGCGCCACGGGCGACCTGGCCAGGCGCAAGCTCCTGCCCGGCCTGTTCCACCTGTCGCGGGCGGGCATGCTGCCCGACTGCCACATCGTGGCCACCTCGCTCGAGGCACTCGAGGCGGAGGAGTACCACGGCATCGCCCGCTCGGCCTGCGACGAGTTCGCCCGGGGCCTCGTCTCCGACGAACACTGGGACGCGTTCGTCGGGCGCATCAGCTACGTGCCCGGGCACCAGGGTGTGCAGGGACTGGCCGAGACGGTCCGGACCCTGGAGGCGACCTTCGACGTGGAGCCGCGGCGACTCCACTACCTGAGCATCCCGCCGGACGCCGCCGACGCCGTCGTGCGGACCCTCGGGGAGGCCGGGCTCACCGACCGGGCCCGGGTCATCATGGAGAAGCCGTTCGGGACCGACCTCCACAGTGCCCGCCGGCTCAACTCGCTGGTGCGGGAGGTCTTCGACGACGACCAGGTGTTCCGGATCGACCACTTCCTGGGCAAGGAGGCCGCCCAGAACATCCTGGCCTTCCGCTTCGCCAACGGGCTCTTCGAGCCGATCTGGAACCGCCAGCACATCGACCACATCCAGATCGACGTCCCCGAGACCCTCGGCGTCGAGTCCCGGGCCGCCTTCTACGAGCAGACCGGGGCCTTCCGCGACATGGTGGTCACCCACCTCCTCCAGGTCCTGGCCTTCGTGGCCATGGAGCCGCCGACCGAGCTCGAGCCCCGCTCGATCAACGAGGAGAAGAACAAGGTGTTCCGGTCGCTCCGCCCGATCGACCCGGCCGACGTCGTCCGGGGGCAGTACGAGGGGTAC
Organism: uncultured Acidimicrobiaceae bacterium; assembly: GCA_964621235.1. Lineage (GTDB taxonomy): Bacteria > Actinomycetota > Acidimicrobiia > Acidimicrobiales > RAAP-2 > Bog-756. The sequence continues at coordinate 14,754 of CAZULR010000026.1, read as the reverse complement.
ACGCACGCCGAGGGCGTGGCGCGGGACTCCGACACGGAGACGTTCATCGCCCTGCGCTGTGAGATCGACAACTGGCGGTGGGCCGGAGTCCCATTCTTCCTGCGCACCGGCAAGCATCTGGCCGAGGGCGCCCGGATCGTGTCCATCGCCTTCCGCGAGCCGCCGAAGTCGATGTTCCCGGCCGGCTCGGGGGTGGGCAGCCAGGGGCCCGACCACCTGACGTTCGACCTCGCCGACTCCTCCAAGCTGTCGCTGTCCTTCTACGGGAAGCGCCCCGGGCCGGGCATGAAGCTCGACAAGCTCAGCCTGCAGTTCGCCCTGCACGAGACCGAGGAGTCCGACAACGTGCTCGAGGCCTACGAGCGCCTCATCCACGACTCGATGTCCGGCGACCAGACCCTCTTCACCAACGCCGAGGGGATCGAGCGCCTGTGGGAGGTGTCGCAACCGCTGCTCGAGCATCCGCCGGAGGTACAGCTCTACCGGGTCGGGTCGTGGGGCCCGCCGGCCATGCGCGACCTGATCGCCCCGCGCTCGTGGCGGCTCCCCTTCGAGCGGGGATGGCGTCAGAAGCGGTGATCGCGCGGGAAGGGGAGCCGCCCCGGGTGGGGATCGCCGCCGAGGGATCCTGGGGGAGCGACGGCCACGTCATCGTCTGCGGGCTCCACGGCGTGGGCCTGCGGACGGTCGAACAGCTCCACCAGAGCCGGGTCCCGGTCGTGGTCGTCGACGACGCCCCCGAGGCCCGTCTGGCCGCTGTGGTGGAGGGATGGGGCGTGACCCTCATCCGCCGAAGCGCCCGGATCGGGGACGGGCTGGCCGGAGCCGGACTGGACCGGGCCCAGGCGGTCATCTGCGTCGAGTCCGACGAGCTGGCCACCCTCGAGATCGCCATGCGGGTGCGCGAGGCGCGCCCGGACGTCCGCCTGGTGGTCCTGATGGCCAACCCCTCGGTGGGCCGCGCCCTCGAGCGGGTCCTGGGCACCGGCACCATCCTGGATCCGGCCGCGCTGGCCGCCCCGTCGTTCGTGGAGGTATGCCTCCATCGTGCCTCCCACCGCCTGGAGCTCGGCGGTGAGGAGTTCGTGGTCGCCGAGGTGACGGTGGGGGACGATCGGACGGCCGGCCGGACGTTCCGCAGCCGCTTCGGCCATCTGGCCCCCGTCGCCGTCGTGACGGCCGACGGCGGCAACGTCGAGTGCTGTCCCGGGCGCGACCACCCGGTGGCCGTGGGGGACCGCGTGACGGTGCTGGCCACCGACGCCGAGCTGGATCGGGCGGGCATCGACCTCGACGAGGGCTCGGGCCCGGCGGGGACGAGCATCCCGTTGGCCGAACGGGCCCGGCGTCGACTGGTCGCCCTCCGCGAGTCCAACGGTTGGGGACTCACCGTCGTGGTGGCCGGCGTGCTCGTCCTTCTCGTCGTGGCCTCCGCGGTCATCCGGATGGGGTACGTCGTGCACGGGCCACCGGGCCACCTGAGCGTCCTGGAGTCGGTGTACTTCACCGTGGAGACGGTGGCCACCGTCGGCTACGGGGACCTCGACTTCGCTGGGCAGTCCCCATGGTTCATGGTCTTCGGGATCGTCCTCATCCTCCTCGGTGTCGGACTGGTGTCCACGGCGTTCGCCCTGTTCACGAACTTCCTGGTCAGTCGCCGTATCGAGCAGTCCCTCGGCCGGGGCAAGGTGCCCGGCATGACGGGGCACGTGGTGGTCGTGGGGCTCGGGGCGGTCGGCGTGCGCGTGGTGGAGGGCCTCGTCGCCGAGGGACGGCGGGTGGTGGTGGTCGAACGCGACGCCGGTAACCGGTACCTGGACCGGGCCCGGGCCCTCCAGGTGCCGGTGGTGATCGCCGACGCCACCCAGCGCCAGACCCACGCCGCCGTGAACCTGGCCGACGCATCGGCCGTGGCCATCCTGACCAGCGCCGACCTCACCAACATCGAGACCGGGCTGGCCGTGCGGGAGTCCCTGGGTGACCGGTGGGACGTGGTGCCGGTCGTCCTTCGGGTCTTCGACCGCGACCTGGCCCGGATGATGGAGCGCAACTTCGGGTTCCGCCACGTGCGGTCGACGTCGGCACTGGCCGCTCCGTGGTTCGTCGGCGCGGCGCTGGGTCTCGACGTCCTCGAGACGTTCTTCGTGGACCAGCAGCCCTTCCTGGTGGGCCGGCTGGCCATCGCACCGGGCGGGGGACTCCAGGGCCTGGCCATGCAGGACCTGTCGGCCCGGACCCGGGTGGTGGCGCTGGCCCGTGCGGCCACCGGTGGGACGCTCGAGCACCCGCCCCGGCGGGGCACGAGGTTCCAGGGAGGTGACCGGGCCTACCTGCTCGGACCCTACGACGAGCTCCTCGACGTGCTGCGACGGGACCAACGCGCCACCGTACGCTGAGGCGCGGCGGGACGCCGGCGAGCCATGTGTGACGCGGACCGGTCCCGGACGATGGAGGGGGGGACGAGGTGCAGCCGGCAGGGCACCGCAGTCCGGAGCGGCCGACCGGGCCGGATGAACAACCCTGGGGGACAGATGATGCGCAAGCTCGTGACCGCAGCCGTGGCCGTTACCGCGGGGATCGGACTCCTGGTCGGCCTCGGCGGGGTGGCGTCGGCCGACCCGGCGCCGGTGGCCCTGACCCTGAGCCAGGGGCAGGCCTTCGCCGTCCTCGGCGCCTCCTGCGGGGGTATCCAGGAGACCGTGACGGCGAACGGGTTCGACCCGTCCACGGGCTACCCGACCGGCGTCGTGCAGATGAAGACGTCGTGCGGCGGCAGCGGTCGGGGCGGCGGCTACCACACCACCACCTACACGGCGACCGCGGACGTGACGTGGGACTTCACGGCGACCGTCGTGTCGACGGCGGTGCCCGCCACGGGTGCGGTGACCGGCCCGTCGTTCAGTGCCCTCGACGCCTTCGGCAACGAGGTCTACAACTCGGGGAGCTCCGCGTTCCTGCTGCTCTCGCCGACCTATGTGCCCGTGCCGCGTGTGACGGGCATCTCGGTCGCCGAGGGACCGGCGGCTGGTGGGACCTCGGTGACGATCTCGGGGACCGGCTTCAGCGGGGCCACCGAGGTCTCCTTCGGTGGCGCGCCGGCGGCGGCGTTCACCGTGGCCGGTGACACGTCGATCACGGCAACCTCGCCGACCGCCGCGCCGGGTGTCGTTGACGTGACGGTCACCTCGGCCGGCGGCACCGGCGCGACCGGGTCGTTCGACCAGTTCACGTTCGTGGCCGCCCCGACGATCACCTCGCTGAGCCCGACCTCGGGTCCCGTCAACGGAGGCAACCAGATCGTCGTCACGGGCACGGGCCTTGCCGCGGTGACCTCGGTGGACGTGGGCGGGGCCTACGCCGCCGTCCTCGACCAGAGCGACACGTCGATCACGGTGACCGCTCCCCCCGGCGAGTCGGTCGACGACTCGGCCGTGCACGTCACCTCGATCGGGGGCACCGCGTCGGCCGCCTACGCCTACACCGCTCCCGACCTCTGCGGCACGGCCTGCGCCTTCACCAGCCCGGCCAAGGTGTCGACCTCGACCGACGTGCCGTTCACATTCACCGTGGCGGCCAGCGGCTACGTCACCCCGACCTTGAAGGAGAAGGGCCCGCTGCCCGCGGGCGTCTCGTTCGTGGACAATTACGACGGCACCGCCACCCTGTCGGGGACCCCGACCGTGGTCGGCACCTACCGGGACAAGGTGGTCGCGACCTTCGCCTATGGCACGGTGGTCAAGAAGATCACCCAGTACCTGGTGCTGAAGGTTCGCTGATCAGCACCCGGCGGGCCGCCGCCGCCCCGGCCGTGGGCCGTCAGTCGCGGCGCTGCGGGCGGTGGCCCGGGCGCCCGACCCCGGTGTTGTCGCCCTCGGTGACCACCTCGACGACGGGCTCGGGGCGGTCGTCGAACTCGGTGCGCAGCGCGCGCGACATCACCGCGTGCTGCAGGTACAGCGTGGTGATGTACGTGAGTTCGAGGATCTCCTCGTCGGGCAGCGCGGCGCGCAGGGCGTCGAACAGGCCGTCGGGCACGCGTCCGTGGTCGAACGCCAGGCAGTCGGTGTAGGCCAGCACGAGCCGCTGGGTCCGGTCGAAGCACTCGGCGGCCGCCCAGTGGGGCACCGACGCGATGGCCTCCTCCGACACGTCGAGGGCCCGCAGCGACTTGCAGTGCTGGGAGAAGACGAACTGGCTGCCGCACGCCCAGCCGACCCGGGCCTGGGCCAGCTCGCGCAGCACCGGGTCGAGGAGTCGCTTCGGGCTCTGGTAGAGCCCGAAGCCCTGGACGGAGTGTTCGAGCACGTCCGGGACCAGGGCGAACACCGTCCACCAGTCGCCCGGCGTCCCGTCCGAGGTGCCCGGCTCGGACACCGGGTCGCGGTCCTCGAAGAGCAGGTCGTACATGACGGTCACGATGGGAGCGTCCGCGTCGGCGCGGGGCACCTGCCGGAGGCGGGGCACCGCCGGGCTCAGGCCCGGGCCGCGTCGACGGCGCGGGCCGGGGCGATCGAGACGTCGTCGGGCCCGAAGGCTCGGGTCCAGCAGGCGAACTCGAGCAGGATCCCGTCGGGGTCCTGGAAGTAGATCGACCGCACGAACACACCCGGGTGCAGGTCGTCCGAGATCCCCCACTCGCTGTCGTCGTGATTGGCCACGTCGGTGCAGTCGACGCCGGCCGCCCGCAACCGGTCGCGGTAGTCGTCGATCTTCTCCGGCGGGACGGCGAAGGCCACGTGGTTCATCGAGCCGACGGCGCTGGTCAGGCTGCCCTGGTCGGGCCGTCCGGTGGGGGCCGACACCCCGGGTACCCCCTCGGGGGCGTCCGGGAACCAGAAGAACGCCAGGGCGTCGCCGCCGCCGCAGTCGAAGAAGAAGTGCTGGCCCATGCCGGCCGGTAGCTCGATGGTCTTGATCAGGGGCAGGCCGAGCACGTTGGTGTAGAAGTCGACGGTCCGGGCCATGTCCCGGCACACCAGCGCCAGGTGGTTGATGCCCCGGAACTCGAAGCCGGCGTCCCCGACGCCGGTCGGACCGTGGTGGTCGGTGTCCGTGTGCTGGACGTCCGTGTGCTCGGTCTGGTCAGTGTTCATGCGGGGCTCCTCGTGACGACTCCCGGGTGGCCGGCGGGCGCCCTGCGCCGGGGCGGTCCGCCCGCTCCACCGTACCGCCGGGCGCGGGCGTGCGCCGGATCGCACCGCGGTGCCCGTCGGGGCGGCTCACGGGTCGTCGAGGTGGGCCAGGGCGTCGAGGTCGATGGCCTGCTGCGCGTGCCGGCGGGTGTTGGTGATGAACATCTCGTCCCCCCGCGGCGTCTGCTTGACCATCATCGAGGCCCCCACCGCCATCATGAGCCCGCCGAAGCACTCCCGCCGGTAGTCGGCCCGGAGCTGGTCGAGCGGGTACCCGGTGACACCGTGATCGGCGAGCGCCCCGTGGTACCCGGCGAGCAGGTCGTCGACCGCGGCCCGGCGCACCTCCGGCTCGAGGCTGCCGCCGACGAAGTAGGCCAGGTCGTATGCGCCGCAGCCCCAGTTGACCGTCTGGTAGTCGACCACCACCGGCGCCGGATCACCGGGGGTGAAGAGCATGTTGTCGAGCCGGAAGTCCGCGTGCACCACCGTCTGCGGCCCGCGGGGGCGCGCCATCCACCCGCCGAGTCGGGGGAGGAAGGCCTCGAGCAGGGCGACGTGGTCGGGGTCGAGGCGGTCGCCGTAGCGCTCGAGGAAGCCGGGGAACACACCGGTCACGATGGAGGCGGTGAACGCGTCGCTGTCCGGCGTCGCCCGGTTGACCCAGGGGCTGTCCGCCAGGTCGGCCGCCTCCCAGCACGGTCCGTGCAGACCGGCCATCTGACGGAGGGCCGCCGCCGCGGTGGCGGCCCCGCAGCCGGCCAGCTCGTCGCCCTGACTGGCGCCCACCACGTCCTCGAGCAGGAGCGTGAACCAGGCCTCCTCGGGGTCCACGGCGGCGAACAGCGGGCGGGGATGACGGACGGCCACCCGGGGGGCGATCTCGGCGTAGAAGCGCACCTCGACCTCGTAGGCCCGCATGATGCGTCCGGTGGCGTGGCTCTGGGGGTCGCCGGAGGTGAACTTCCCGACCACGGTGGCGGGGCCGGCGCCGTCCGGCTCGTAGTCCAGGGCGAACCGCACGGTGTCCGCCATCTGTCCGGTGCCCACCGGCGTCGGCACGACCCCGACCACCCGGGCACCCTCTTCCAACAGGCCACCATCGGTGAGGACGGAGGTGAGCCATCTGGTATCCACGTCGGCGGGGGTCCGGCGCACTTCTTCCGGTCCGCCGGCCGCCGGGTGGTTGCGGGTGCTCATGGTCGCCGGGCCGGCCGGCCGGTCGTCTGGTGCGGGGCCACGCCGCAAGCTACCCCGCGGCGCGGCGCGGCGGCTGGTGCGTGCCCCGACCCCGGCCGAGGTCCTCCGACGCGGTGGTGAGGAGCCGTTGCAGGCGGAGCCCGTGGTGCACGTCGAGTTCGTGCGGGCGGCCGGAGCGCGCCGTGGCCACGAACTCGTCGACCAGGGCGGTCGTGGCCGATGCCGAGACGCCCACGGTGGTCACCTCGAGAACCCCGTCGGCCGTATAGACCTCCACACCCGCACGGGCGGGCTCGACCCGGCTGTAGGCGGTGAGCGACGCCTCGCTCGTGGTGCCGGACTCGTGCTCGATCAGGAGCCCGACCCACCGGTGGGCGTCACCGTGGGCCCGGATGCCGACCACGCGTCCGAGTGCGGCCCCGAGCAGGTCGAGGACGTGGGGGCCGAGGTCGAGCAGCGGACCCTGCTCGAGACGCCAGGGCGTGGCGAACGGGCCACCGAGCATGCCGCCGGTCAGGAACCACCCCCGGCCGCCGATCGGCCGGGTGCCGGCGACGACCCCGAGGAGCGCACGCACCGCAGGCGCGTAGCGCCAGGTCAGCACCATCTGGGTCGGGACCCCGCTGTCCTCCACGACGCCGGCGAGCCGTTCGGCGGCGTCCAGGCCGAGGGCCAGGGGCTTCTCCAGCAGCAGCGCCTTGCCGGCACGCGCCGCCCGACCGGCGAGGTCGGCCTGGACGTCGGGTGGCACGGCGAACACCACCGCCTCGACCTCGTCCAGGAACGGGTCGAAGGAGTCGTGCGCCGCAGCGCCGAACGGAACCGCGACCTCGGTGGCCGCACTGAGCCGTCGGGCCCACACGGCCGTGAGCTCGGTGGCCGGGTGCGCCGCCACCACCGGCGCGTGGAACAGTCGTGCCCACGGCCCGGCCCCGACCAGCCCCACGCGGAGGGGAACGGTGGCGGGGTCCCCGGTGATCGGCGTCACTCGACGCCGGCCAGGCGCGGGGAGACGGTCAGTCCGCCGTCCACCCGCACCACCTGGCCGCTGACGAATCCGGCGAGGTCGGAGAGGAGGAAGCCCACCACATGGGCGATGTCCTCGGGCGTGCCCAGCCGGCCGAGTGGGTTCCCCTCCGCCAGGCGGGCGCGGCCGGCTTCGGAGACACCGCGCGCCGCGGTGTCGGTGAGGATGAAGCCGGGGGCGACGGCGTTGCAGCGGATCCCGTCCCGGCCGTAGCGGGCGGCGACGTGGCGGGTGAGCTGCTCGACGGCGGCCTTGGAGACGCCGTAGGCGACCCGACGGTGCTCGCCGATCGACGCCGAGCCGGAGGAGATCAGCACGATCGCCCCGCCGCCCCGGGCCCGCATCAGCGGCAGCACGGCGCGGACCAGCAACAGACCACCGGTGGCGTTGGTGGCCAGGACCCGCTCCCACGTGGCGAGGTCGACGTCCTCGGCGCCGAGGTCGGTCCGGAAGTCGGTCCAGGCGGCGTTGTGGTCGAGGAGGTCGATGCCGCCGAAGGTGGCGACGGTGGAATCGACCGCGTCGACTACCGCGGCAGGGTCGGATACGTCACAGGTGAGGCCGACGGCCTCATGGCCGAGCCCCTCCAGCTCCTCGGCCACGGCACGGGCGGCGTCGCCGTCCCGGTCGGTCACGGCCACCCGCGCCCCGAGCCGACCGAGGTGTCGGGCGGTGGCGCGGCCGATGCCGCGGCCCGCCCCGGACACCAGTGCGACGCGGCCGTCGAGCCGACCGACGACGTCGCCGTTCGTCGTGGAGGGCGCCGGATCCGTCATGCCTGCACGGTAGTCAACCGGCCCCGGACACGAGCGAGCGCCCGTACCACGGATCGGCGGCGATCGGGCCCGGCACGCCGCCGACCTCAGGACGGGCCTCCTGCGCCACGAGGGGCGGAGGTTCCGGTCCGGCGCGCCGGCGGCGCCCTGCGGATCGGCCGGGCGGACCGTGCCGTTACCGTGGCGCAGGGGCGACGTGGTCGCCGACGAACTCCGGGAGGGACTCATGACTGAACGACTCGACGCACTCCACGCCTCGGTCGACCGACTCGCCGAGGTGGTGGGCACCCTCGACCCGGCCCGGTTGACGGATCCCGCCTACCCGACGGAGTGGACGATCGCCGACACGCTCTCGCACGTCGGCTCCGGCGCGGTCATCTTCCTCCGGCTCCTCGACGACTCCCTCGCCGGCGTGGAGACGCCCGGCGACGCCTTCCCGTCGGTGTGGGACGAGTGGAACGCGAAGTCCCCCACTGAGCAGGGGGCCGACGTGCTCGTGGCCGACCGGGCCCTCCTCGACCGTCTCGAGGGCCTCGACGTCGACGGGCGTGGGCGCTTTCGCACCACCCTCGGACCGATGGACGTCGACTTCGACGGCCTGGTCGCACTGCGGCTCAACGAGCACGCCCTCCACACGTGGGACGTCGAGGTCGCCCTCGACCCCACGGCCACCGTCGGACCGGAGGCCGCGGCCTACGTGATCGACAGCCTGGAGCGCATGGCCGGGTTCACGGCCCGGCCGACCGGGGTCGAGCGCACCGTCCACCTCGTGACCACCGACCCCCGACGCGGCGTGGTGGTCGTGCTCGGCGCCGACGCCGTGACCTTCACCTACGGCGACCCGGTGGATGCCCCGGACGTCGTCCTGCCGGCGGAGGCCTGCATCCGCCTCGTCTACGGGCGGCTCGACCCCGGTCATGCCGGTGGTGCCGAGGAGAGCCCCGTGCTGGACGAGTTGCGGCGCGCCTTCCCCGGCGCCTAGCCGGGCGGAGGTCGGCGACTCAGCCCCGGCCGGGGCGGAGGGACGCCAGGACCCCGTCGGCGCTCCCGTCGGCCGCGAGCAGGAGCTCGATCTCGGCGGCCGGGACGGGCCGTGAAAAGTAGTAGCCCTGGCCGTGGTCGCACCGCTGGGCCCGCAGCCCGTCGATCTGGGACGACTGCTCGATGCCCTCGGCCAGGGTGATGAGGCCGAGAGTGCGCCCGAGCTCGACGAGCGTGTGGATGAGCGCGGTGGCGTCGGGGGACCCGGTCATCTCGGACACGAACGTCCGGTCGATCTTGAGCACGTCGACCGGGAACTGGCGGAGGTACGCCAGCGACGAGTACCCGGTGCCGAAGTCGTCGATGGCGATCCGCACGCCGAGCTGCTTCAGGCTGGTCAGGCGGTCGACGGTGGCGTGGGCGTCCTTCATCAGCACCGTCTCGGTGATCTCGATGACCAGGTCGAACGGGTCGAGCCCGTGGGCCGCGATCGCGTCGCCGACGTCCTCGACGAACGAATCCGACTCGAGCTGGCGCATCGACACGTTGACCGACATCGAGAGCTGGCGGCCGAGCGCCCGCCAGCGGGCCAGCTGGGCGCAGGCCTCGTCGAGGACCCAGCGGCCCACGTCGACGATCTGGCCGCTGTCCTCGAGGACGGGGATGAACCGGTCCGGGGTGATCAGGCCCTTGGTCGGGTGGTTCCACCGGATCAGGGCCTCGACCCCCTCGATGCGGAGGTCGGTGAGGTCGACGATCGGCTGGTAGAGGAGGGCGAACTGTCCGGTGGCCAGTCCGGCGTCGAGCTCGGACCGGAGGACGAGGCGGTCGTTGGCGGCCAGTTGCATCGCCTCCTCGAAGACGACGGCCTGGTCGCGGCCGGCGCCCTTGGCCCGGTAAAGGGCGATGTCGGCGTCGCGCAGCAGGTCCTGGGCCGAGGTGCGGTCGCCGACGGCGATCCCCACGCTGGCGGACACGGTGAGTGGGACCGATTCGAACCCTTCCACGTAGAAGGCCGGCCGCAGGACCTGGCGGAGCCGGTCGGCGATGGCCTCGGGACCGTCGTTCAGCGACATGCCCTCAGCCAGGATGACGAACTCGTCACCGCCCAGGCGCCCCACCGTGTCACTGGTGCGGAGCAGCCCGACGAGCCGGCCGGCGACGGCCTGGAGGAGCCGGTCGCCCGCCTCGTGGCCCAGCGAGTCGTTGGTGTCCTTGAAGTTGTCGAGGTCGACGAAGAACGCCGCCACCGGGTCGCCGGTGCGCCTCGCCCGGGCCAGCATCTGGTCGGCCCGGTCCAGGATGAGCTGGCGGTTGGCCAGTCCGGTGAGCGGGTCGTGCAGGGCGCGGTGGGAGAGCAGCTCCTCGAACTTCTTCCGCTCGGTGATGTCGCGGACGTTGGTGACGTAGCCGGCCACCGAGGGCCGGTCGAGCTGGTTGGAGATGACCGCCTCGACGTCCCGACGGCTGCCGTCCCGCCGCACCATGCGGAACTCGAGCACCGCCGTGTCCGACGAGGCCTGGAACTCCTCACCGAGACGCAGTCGCAGGTAGTCGCGGTCGTCCGGGTGGACGAAGTCCGTGGCCGTCCGTCCGACCAGGGACAGCGGCCGGTAGCCGAGCAGCTGCTCGATGGCGGGCGAGAGATAGCGGAAGACACCCGCCCCGTCGATGATCATGGTCACGTCTGACGAGTTCTGGATCAGTGAGCGGAAACGGTCCTCGCTCAGCCGGACGGCCGCCTCGGCCGCCTCCTTCTGCTCCATCGTGGCACCGGCCATGCGGATCACGAAGATGAGGACGAAGGCCCCCATCGTGGTCAGGGCCACCGACTGGCCGACCGACAGCTCCGACGGGAGCCAGCCCATCCAGATCCCGACTTCGCCGACGGCCATGCCGACCATGCTCCACACGGCCACGTACAGCCAGGAGCGCGAACCGCACTTGGCGATGACCTCGAGGGCGATGAAGGCGTAGGCACCCCAGAGCACGGGTCCCCAGCCGGTCAGGAAGATGACGGCGGAGACGGCCGCCACCTGGACGGCGACGCGTACGTTCAGCGCGAACGGGTCCGGGCGCCGTTCGTAGAAGCGGTCCACCAGCAGGTTGACCGTCGGGACGGCGAGGAACACGATGAGCCACAGCCACGCGGACTCGTGCGTGATGTAGCCGAAGCGCATCAGCAGCAGGATGGCCCCGAAGGCGAGTGGGCCCATGAGGTAGCCCAGCAGGGCGGGATCGATCATGGCCCGCGTGACGCTGGCCTGTCGTGGTGCCGTGCCTAGGATCCCGTCGCCCGTCGGCCGGGCGCTCGCCTGATCTGCCATGTTCCCCTCGCCGGTCCGCCGGCTCAACATCGGTCCAGTGGCATCGACCTGATGCGCGGACAACTTGAGTGGCCACCGGGTTGCAGGAACGGGCGGATCCGGCCGCGGACCGGTCCCGACCAGGACTTCTCAGTCGGAGCGTCGGTGGACGAGCCCGCGCAGGTAGGCCGCCTGGCCGACATGCTGGAGGTCGTCGGCGATGACGCTGACCAGCCGGACCTGGACGGTCACCGGGGGGTCCCACCGGGTGTCGACGACGCGGTCGAGGTCGTCCCCGGTGATCGTGTCCAGGTAGGCCAGCGTGGCGGTGTGGACGTCCTCGAAGTAGTCGAGCAGGTCGCGGGCCCCGGCCACCACCAGGGACACCTGTTCGGGGTCGTGGCCGTACCCGGTGTCGGACGGGTCGAGGGGAAGGGCGAACCGGTCGGCCCATCCTCGGTCCAGCCACCGCTGGCCCGTTCCGGCGAGGCCGGCGACGTGGTCGTCCTGGATCCGGGTGAGGTGCCAGGCGAGCCAGGCGATGGAGTTGGACTCGGCGTCGGGCCGGAAGGTCAGCTGCTCGGTGGTCAGCCCGTTGACGGCGGGGTGGACCCCGTCCCGGACGCGCTCGAACGCGTCCCTCAGTAGCTCGATGCTGCCCATGGGGGTCCTCCTCGGGGTGGTGTCCGTCGGATCCCAGCATGGCCCGCCCGTCGCCGGCACGCGCGCCGGCGGGGCCGGTGGGTAGGTTGGGGTCACCGGTGCCGGCCGCGGGCCCGCCCGGGCGGACCGGCGACGGAGGAGCGCATCATGGGCGACACCTGCACCCACCTGGACACCGTCAACGAGGTCGCGCCGTCAGGTGACGGCTGCGAGGAGTGCCTGCGCACGGGCGGCCGCTGGGTCCACCTGCGCCTGTGCATGGCCTGCGGCCACGTCGGTTGCTGTGACAATTCGCCGGGCCGGCACGCGACCGGGCACTGGCACGACCACCGCGACCATCCCCTGATCCGCTCGTTCGAGCCGGACGAGGACTGGTGGTGGTGCTACCCGGACGACCTGTTTTTCGAGGTCGACGGGGCGCCGCCCGCGCCGTCCCACCCCTGACCCGCACCCCGCCGGGAGGCACCCGGCACGCCGTCAGGACTCCGTGGGCGGTGTCCGGTGCCCGCGGGCGGCCAGGCTCCTCCAGTCGACGAACGGCAGGACCGCCGCCCCGGCGAGGAGGAGCACCTGGGCGGCGATCGACCAGGGCGACCCGAGCAGATCGCCCAGCACGTCGCCGAGCTGCCGGTCGGCCAGCGTCGCCAGGGCCACGTAGAACGAGTAGCTGACCAGGCGTCCGACGAAGAAGGCCAGGGTGAGCGGGACCAGCTCGACGTCGAGGAGGCCGGCGGCCACGAACAGCTGGGCCGACGGCAAGGGGGACACGACGAACACGGCCAGTACCGCCCAGGCCCGGTTCTTCTTGGCGAACAGGAGCTCGTTGGCCGCCTCCAGGTTGGCGATCCACTTCGGGCGCAGATGGCCCCGGAAGCGTCGGGCCAGGCGGGCCAGGACGTAGCGCCCGGACATGGCGGCCAGGGCACCGATCAGCACGATGGCCACCGGCTGGAGGTGCCAGGTGATCCGGGCGAAGACGAGCAGCGTCCACGTGGGTGGCCCGAACGCCGGGAGGAGATTCACCCCGAAGACGATGAGGAAGAGGAGCAGGTACCGCATCGGGCCAAAGGCTCCCACGCCGTCCCGCCCCCGCCGTTCGATCGGGCCGGCGCAGGCGCTCCCGTAGACTCCGTCCGCCGGAGCGACCGACCACCGAGGAACCTTCCATGACCTACTGCCTGGCCATCCGACTCGACGAGGGGCTCGTCTTCCTGGGCGACTCCCGCACCAATGCGGGGGTCGACAACGTCAGCACCTACCGCAAGGTGCATCTCTTCCAGCCCGATCCCGACCGCATCTTCGTGCTCGAGTCGGCCGGCAACCTCGCCACCACCCAGCAGGTGCTCGACCGCATCACCCAGGACCTGACCGACCCGGGCGCACGCCAGAGCCTCGCCACGGTCGACCACCTCTTCGAGGCGGCCCTGTACGTGGGCCGGCTGAGTAGGGAGGTCGCCGCCAGCCACCACGACGCGCTGGCCCAGATCGGGGCGGACGGGACGGCGACCTTCCTGCTCGGCGGGGAGATCCGCGGGGGTGGGCCGGCGGACATCCTGCTGGTGTATCCCGAGGGGAACTACATCCGCGCCTCGGACGACCGGCCGTTCCTCCAGATCGGCGAGAGCAAGTACGGGAAGTTCACCCTCGAGCTCGGCGTGGCCGCCCACGTGAACCTCACCACGGCCACCAAACTGGCCCTTACCTCGATGGTCAGCACGGCCGGGGCCAACCTCTCGGTGGGGCCTCCCTACGACCTGGTCATCTACCGCGCCGGATCGTTCGAGCCGTTCGAGGCCCGGATCAACGCCGACTCGCCGTTCCTGTCGAGGCTCGAGGCGGTGTGGACCAAGTACCTGTTCGAGGCGATCGGCGAACTGCCGGCCATCCAGGAAGGCGACCTCGAGACGTGACGCCTCCGGCCGGACGGGCCGGGGCGTCGCACCCCTTCGATCCCATCGGCGACCTGCTCGGGCGCATCCGGGCCGAGTTCGCCGGTGACGACCGGGGCGCGCTGGCCGACTACATCCCCGAGCTGTCGACGGCGGACCCGGGCCACTTCGGGCTGGCCCTCGTCGGCGTCGCCGGTTCGCGCTACGAGGCCGGCGAGTCCGCCGTGCCGTTCACCATCCAGTCGGTCTCCAAGCCGTTCGTCTACGCCCTGGCCCTCTCGGACGCCGGGATCAACGAGGTGCTGGCCCGGGTGGGGGTGGAGCCCAGTGGCGAGGCGTTCAACGCCATCAGCCTCGAGCCGGGCACGGGGCGGCCCGACAACCCGCTGATCAACGCCGGCGCCATCCTCACCACCTCACTCGTGTCCGGAAGTGACCCCGAGGAGCGGTTCGGGCGGATCCTCGACCTGTTGGGACGGTGCGCCGGCCGGGACCTCGCCGTCGACGGGTCCGTGTACCGGTCGGAGCACGACACCGGTGACCGGAACCGTGCGCTCGCCCACCTCATGCGCGCCGCCGGCTCGCTCGGGATGCCGGCCGAGGAGGCCGTCGACGTCTACTTCCGCCAGTGCTCGGTGCTGGTCACCGCCGGCGACCTGGCGGTGATGGGCGCCACGCTGGCCAACGGCGGCGTCAACCCCCTCACCGGTGACCGGGTCATGGGACAGCCGGTGGCCGAGCAGGTGCTGACCGTCATGGCCACGTGCGGGATGTACGACT
>CAZULR010000025.1:0-17426 GCA_964621235.1 uncultured Acidimicrobiaceae bacterium | reverse complement strand
GCCCCCGCGCTGCGAGCCGCCCCCCTTTCCCTCGGCTCGCAGCGCGGCGCATCGCCTCGCTGCGACGCGGCGGCGCCCCGCCGCTACGCCAGGCGCTTGGCCTCGGCCAGGCCGGCGGCGCTGTACACCCCGTCCGGAAACACGGCGTCCCAGGCGTCGCGCACCCCACGGAAGTCCTCACTGGGGCCGTAGGCGGCCCGCGCCGCCTCCACGACCTCGTCACGGCGGGCCGCCACCACCGACCCGAGCGCGAACTCCAGCTCGGTGTCGATCTGGGCGATCGCCTCGGCGAAGCGGCGTTGGTGGCCGATGAGGCGGACTCCGTCGTTGGGTGGCGTCACGTGAGTTCCTTGTCGTCGGGCGCGGGGTGGAGCGGGGGCCCGCCCACCGTACCGCCGGGCACCGCACCACCGTCGAGATAGGTGCACGTTGCACGACGTCCGGGCCGGATCCGGCCAGCGGGCGTGCACCGTGGACCGGGCCCGTGACGTTGCGGGGCGCCACCCCGGTGGGCGCGTCGGTCGGCGGAACCGCTCCGGAGTGGGTCTTCAGGTCTCCGGGACAATGGTCGATGACCCTCCCATGAGGTTCCGTGCACTTCCAGGCCTGGTGGTGCTCCCGCTCGTGGTGGTGGGAGTGCTGGCATCGCCCGCGCACGGCGCCACCAGTCAGGGCTGCTCGGGCACCCTCTCGTCGGTGACGGCCCAGGGCGGTCCCCTCGGGTCCGTCACCCTGCCGGGCCCGGGTGGCACGCCGAAGGATCCGTTCCGGATCCTGTGGGGCGATCCCGTGACGTGGACCGGTCAGACCGCACAACCGGTGACCACCGGCACCTGGCGGCTCACGGTGCAGCATCCGGCGTGGCTCTTCGGGCTCGGCGAGCTGGTGTCCGGCCATCCCCACGGCCTGAACGGCACCTTCGACACCGGCCAGGGGGGCCAGAGCTTCACCAACTCGTTCACCCCGAGCGCCATCGAGCCGGTCACGCTGCCCGGCACGTACGACGTCGCCTTCACGGTGACCGGCGACGGCGGGATCCTGTGCACCGGGACGCTGACGGTCCGGGTGGTCGACAGCCCGTTCCGCAACCCCCTGTTCTGGTTGGCGCTCCTGTTGACCGTCGCCGGACTGGTGATGCTCTTCGTGTTCGGGGTCACCAAACTGACCCGACCCGTCTACGTCCGCAACACCGAGCGGGAGGGAGTCTCGTGAAGAGCAACCGGAACCGGCACGTCCTCGCCAACACACTCGCCGGACTCCTGCTGGGGATCGGGTTGAGCCTGATCGTCACGCTCTATGGACGGGTGAGCTGGAGCTCGGACACACCCGATCTGATCATCGTGCTCGGCGTCGTCCTCGGACTCGTCGTGGGCCTCCTGCCCGTCCGCACGACCCGGGCGCCGGCACCGAAGCGGTCGTAGCCAGGCCGCCCCACCGGTCCGTCGGCCTCGCCCGGGGTCAGAGTTCCCCGGGTACCATGCCGATCGCGCCGAACGGACACTCGTGGGTGAAGATGCCGAAACCCTTGCAGCAGTCGTAGTCGACCTCGTAGTCGCCGGCGGACGACAGCTTCAGCACGGCGTTGTCCGGGCAGACCGCGGGGCCGTTGTCGCAGAAGAAGCAGTTGCCGCATGACAGGCAGCGCCGGACCTCGACGACGGCGGTCTCCTCGGTGAGTCCGACGACGACCTCGTCGAAGGTGCTCTGACGTCGCACCCGCACGAGTTCCCGGCCGCTCGTCCGGCCCCGTCGACTACGACGGGCGGGACGAGGGGAACAAGGAGATGATCCGCCTGGCGGTCGAGGGGTGCCACCGCACTGACATCGACTCCGGCCTGTGCGGCCGGGTGCCCTCGGACCACCCCGGTTTGGCCGAGTTCCTGGTGGAGCTCGGGATCGACTCGATCAGCTTCAACCCCGACGGCGTGATCAGGACGACCCGGCTGGAAGTGGTGGCCGAGCGGCGGCTCGGGCGGAGCGCGGAGGCCGACGGTCCGTGAGGCCCCGGTGGGCGCGGCTCAGCGGGCGTGGGTGTATTCGTAGACCGTCGTGTGGAGGATGCACGATCCCGGTTGGATGATCTCCACTCGTAGGGTGCCGGTCGCAGCCGCGTAGTCGACGCCCTCGGCCTCGAAGGTGCCCGTACAGGTGCTCACCTGGGGGATCGAGCCGAGATCGATGACGTGGCCGGTCACGGTGGCGCCGTCGAGTGCATGGGGAAGGACCACCTCCAACAGCGGTTTCTGGTTCGAGAACAGCTCGCGGCTGTCGTCGTCCGACGCGCACAGGAGTGTGGTCCTCGAGGTGAAGTCGCAGCCCTGGACGTACCTGACCTCGTGGTCGAGCCGGATGTACCCGGCCAGAGGGAGCGGGCCGCCCTGTGGTGGCGTCCGTTGGTTCAGGGAGGGGGTGGGGTAGACCTGCAGGTGGCTCATGGTGTCCCACTCGCCGGCCACCATCCACTGCGCGCCCGGGGCGATCGTGTCGAAGGAGTTGTTGTACTCCTCGCCGGGAACCAGCGTGTGGACGTACGGGTAGGTCGCACCGGACGGGGTCGTGACCAGGAACATCTTCGTGTGTCCCGAAGCAGGCCCCTGGTAGGCGTCGATGATGGTACCGCCGGCCGAGTCCGGATCGCCGATGTGGCCCCAGCCTTCGGCGGCGAGGTCGGCCGGGACCGAGCTGATGCCCCGGTAGAGCACGTAGCTGGTAGCACCGGGCGGATCTACCGTCGCCACTCCCTCGCTGGCGATCAGACTGCTCTCGTCGTAGCTGCCGACCGCCTTCCAGCCGGCGATGCCCGACGAGGACAGGGGCCTGGTGGGCCCGCTCGGCGTCGACACCGTCGTGGGGGTGGCCGTTGTCGCCGAGCACGCGGCGAGGAAGAGGCCGACCAGGGCCAGAGCGACCCGGTGGCCGCGTGGGGAGGTCATCACCGGACCATCTTCGCATCCGGCCGGGTGGCGGGACACGACCGGAGCGGAGGCCCCATGGCGGTGGAGCCGGCGGCGAGGCACCGGGTCGCCGGCGATCCGGAAGGATCCGGCTCCGCCGTGTTTAGGGCCTCGGCCTGCGGGGAAGGGCCGTGGGGTGACGAAGATCCATGGGGGTGGTGGTGGTCGTCCGGTGGGGGTCCTCCATCCGGCGTGCTCGCCCGCCTCGAAGCCTTCGGTGCCCGATCTTCCGCTCGGTGGGCTCTGCCCGGAGCGGCCGATCACCCGTCGAGGGTCGACGGACGGCACGAAGCAGTTGAGCGCGACGTCGTAACCCGCTGGAGCCGAACCGATGCATGGCAATGGAGGCCGGAACATGACCTACAGCACCCGACTCATCAAACTGTGTCTCGGCCTGGTGATGCCGATCGCGCTCCTCGGGGGTGCGGTCGGTGTGGCGACGGCCGCCGCGCCGTCCGCCGGAGCCGCGACACCCGGAGGCCCGGCCTGCACGTTCAACGGGTCGGCCTATCCGATCCTGCTGGGCGCGACCGGGGGCGAGAAGGTGGCGATCTCCTGCACCGGCCTCGGGACGCTGCATCCCTATCTCGTCATGGAGACCAGCCTTCTCCTCGCCGTCGATCCCGCGGCCAAGCCCCTCCTCACCGGCCAGATCGCCTCACTGCCGGGGCTCCTCAGCCTGTTGGACTCGCTGCCCGAGGTGAACACCGCCGCACTCCGGTTCCCTGTGTCGAACCTGTCGGGTGGGCTCACCATGACGTACAAGCTTCCGACGTCGCACGCCCCCGATCCCAACGCCGTGTGCCCGCCGACGACCGCCCAGATCGACGCCGGTCTGATCGGTTGCGGGCTGACCATGATCGACCTGACAAGCTTCACCCCGGTCGCGGCGGGAAGCATCCTGGTCGAATACAGCGGTGATCCCCTGCTCCCGCCGGCCCCGACCCTGGTTGGCTCGACGGTCACCGCCTCACCGGGGGCGACGGTGTCGGTCGCGGACGCACCTGGTGCGAGCACGTTCTGGTGGGCGGCCACGCTCGCATCACTCGCCGGCCTCCTGGGCGGTGGGACACCTTCGGCCCCCGTGGTCAACGTCCTCGTGAAGCACGCCGGCGTTACCCGCGTCGCGGCCAACGACATCACGGTCAGCCCAGCGGTGTACAACCCGCCGGTCCTCACGCCGCCGAAGATCTCCGGGGGATTCACCGTCCCTGCCGGCCTGAGTGGCGCGCAGAAGGTCACTGTGAACTACATCACCGTCGTTCTCGGCATCGTGCTGAGGAACACGGCGACCATCTCGCTGACGGTCAAGTGA
This sequence comes from uncultured Acidimicrobiaceae bacterium, assembly GCA_964621235.1. Taxonomy (GTDB): domain Bacteria; phylum Actinomycetota; class Acidimicrobiia; order Acidimicrobiales; family RAAP-2; genus Bog-756. The sequence goes on along the minus strand of CAZULR010000025.1, from coordinate 13,157 downwards.
CCCGGCCGATGGTCAAGTGATCACGCGGACCTGACGGAGCCGGAGCCTGGACGAGGGGAGCTGTCCAGGCCGCCACCGGCTGGTGGCCCACCGAGCCGTTGACGGGCCGTCCCCGATCCAGTTGTCCCCGATCCTGCCGCGCCCTACAGCCTGACCATGAACCCGGAGCGGCCGACGACGAGAGGATCGTCGACGCGTGCTACGACGAGATGCACAGGCCAATGCAGGCGGCCCTCGACCGGCTGCACACCGGACGGCCCCCTCCCGCGATCCGGAGCTGATCCAACCTCCTGCGCCAGTGGCGGCAGCGCCTGGCCGTCCCCGACGCCAGACCGACCGTGACCACGGGCGATCGCGGCCGTCCGGCGCCCACGCCGGTGGTCACCGCACCCGGTAGGTTGGGGGGGTGCCTGAGTGGACGACGGAATGGCGGCCTTCGACCGTGGGAGAGGCACGCCAGTACCTCGATGCGCACGAGTTGGACGGAGACCCGGGGATCGTGGCGGCCTGCGAGGCGCTGTTCGACGCCACGCCTCACCTCTCGGGCGCGGTCAAGCCGTCCGAGGAGCAGCTCGAGGAGCGCGGCGCCGACTGAGTCGCGCAGCCGGGGCGGGCGCCGAGTTCGGGCCTTCGGCCCTTTGCGCCCGCCATCCCTGCTCCCAAATTCGACGCCGTGCCCACGACCGGGGGCGAATTCGGGGATCGGTCTCGCCACCGCACGGGAACTCGCCCGACGCGGGCTGCGATCCGTCGGAACCGTCCGGACGCGGACAAAGGCCGCTGACCTCGTCGGCGTAGCCCAATCGTTGGGCCTGACCCTCGAGACGGCCATCCTGGACGTCACCGATGCCGACGCGTGCGAGCGGGTCGTCCGTCAGTACCGACCTACCGTTATCGTGAGCAACGTCGGATAGTCGGTCACCGGGGCGGTCGCGGGTGACGGGATCAAGGTCGTCCTGGTCGTGCGGGCCGGGTGCGGACCGGGATCTGGTCGGAGTTCGACGACGAACTGGGCGGCCGGGCCACCTCCGAGTTCGCCTCCTCCTACCGGCGACTGCTCGTCACCACCCGGGTCGTACGTCCGATCATGTCCGACCCCTCGACGGTGGCCGACGTCATCGCGCACGCGGTGACCGCGAGGGCCCCGCGGCGCGCTACCTCGTCGGCTGCGATGTCCAGATGATCGAGGGCCTCCGGACGTACACGCCGACCCGGGTGGGGGACCGCGTCGCCCGGACGATCCTGGACCTCTAGCCGCCCACCCCCGGCGGGTCGTCCGCGCCCGGGAGGCGGTGGCGGTGGGGGAGGACCGTGCAGGGCCGTCCCGACCGGTGCGAGCGGCGGCTCCGGAGCCGCGACCTGGGAATCCTTCAGGTGGGACGGCGTCCCTGCCGATACAGACGAGGTGATCCAGGGTGTGCACGCGCGGCCGGTCAGCCGTAGCCGTCGTCTGACGCGGCCGACAGACGGTGGGCCGCCGCGGATGTGCGCCGGGCGTGTCGCCCTGGCCGTCCTGGTGACGGTCCCGGGAGGGCGAGCCCGGTGACCCGGCCGACCCCTCCGTGGCGCGCCTCACGGGCAGCGGTGTGGTGCGCCGTGGCGATTGTGGGCTTCGTCGCGGTGGTGCTGGCTCGTCCGGGTGGACGGCTGGTCACCCGCAACGTCGACGACCTGCTGCAGGCGGCGGCACCGCTCCTGGTGGCCCTGCCCCTCTGCCTGTGGAGGGCGTCCGTCTCGACCGGTCGGATGCGGAGGTCCTGGAAGTTCCTGGCTGCTGCGGCGGCTGCATGGGGGGCCGGGCAACTCGCGTGGTGCTACCTGGAGATCGCACACCACGAACAACCGACGGCGAGCGCCTGGCCCACCGTCGGCTATCTCCTGGCCGTGGTGCTGGCCGGGGCGGCCCTCGTCGTCTATCCGGGACCCAGGCTCCACTGGTCGGGTCAGACCCGTGCCCTGATCGACGGGCTACTGATCGTGACCACGCTGCTGTTCGTGAGCTGGGCCATCGCCGTGGACACCGGCGCCCTCGAGCGTTCGGGGGCCCAGCTGGCGGAGCGGATCACGGTCCTGACGTACCCGGCCGCGGACATCGTGCTGCTCGCCATGCTGATCACGGTCGTCGGCCGGGGGTCCTACAGCCCGCGCGACCCCCTCCTCGTGGTCGGTCTCAGCTTCCTCGCCTTGTTCCTCGGTGACTCGCTGAGCATCTACATCGGCCTGGCGGACTCGTACTCCACCGGCAGCGTGGTCGACGTCTGCTGGTTCTCGGCCTTCCTCCTCCTGGGCCTGGCCGCCCTGGTGCCTCCCACGGTCCCCGATGGTGCGGCCGACGAGGCCGATCACCCGACGTGGACTGAGTTCATCACCTACGGACCGTTGACCCTCGCGCTGGCCACCGGCATCCTGCAGATGGTCCGAGGAACCAGCTTCGACAATGTCGAGATCACCCTCGTGCGCCTGAGCGCTGCGCTCCTGATGGCCCGCGGCGTGCTCTTCGTCCTGGAGAACCGGGTCCTGATGACCCGCATCGAGTCGACGGTGAACGATCTCGAGTGGTTGACGCTCCACGACCCGTTGACCGGCCTGCCCAACCGGGTCCTGTTCGACGACCGCCTCGCCCAGGTGTGCGCTGCCCAGCAGCGCGATCCACACACCATCGCGGTCGCCTACCTGGACCTGGACAACTTCAAGGTGGTCAACGACACGATGGGGCACGAGGCCGGCGACGAGCTCCTCCGTCAGGTCTGCCGGCGCCTCTCCGTGAACGTACGGCAGCAGGACACGCTCGCCCGGCTGAGTGGTGACGAGTTCGCCATCCTCATGCACATGGTCGAGGGACCGTTGCAGGTGGAGGACGTCCTCCGGCGGGTGCTCGGACCACTCGACGACCCGTTCGTGGTCGACGGGCGCGAGCTGCAGATGAGTGCCAGTGTGGGCTACTCGATGTCGTATGGGGTGACCGACGCCAAAGCACTCCTCAAGCAGGCGGACGACTCGATGTACCGGTCGAAGTCCGAGGGCGGACACCGCGTGCATCACCACCTCGACGCCGTGGACGATCTCATCAGGTTCTCCTGACGCCCCGCCCGGATCCGTGCCGGGTGACGTCACCGTCCCCGGGGTCGCGCGGGGTCAGCCGGTGCCGAGGAACGGCGCGGCGAAGGCGAACACCCCTCCGTCGGTGCCGACCAGCCAGTAGCCGCCAGTGGCCGGGTCGGGCGCGATGCCGGTGATCGGGGCCTGCAGAACGAGTGATCCGGTGCTCCCGTGGAACAACGCGTCACCGAAGGAGAACACCCCGCCGTCCGAGCCCACCAGCCAGTAGCCGCGCCCGGTGGCGGTGGGGGCCATCCCGACGATCGGGGCGTTGAGGTGGAGGCCACCGGTGGAACCGTAGAAGGTGGCGTCGCCGAAGGAGAACACCCCGCCGTCCGAGCCCACCAGCCAGTAGCCGCGCCCGGTGGCGGTGGGGGCCATCCCGACGATCGGGGCGTTGAGGTGGAGGCCACCGGTGGAACCGTAGAAGGTGGCGTCGCCGAAGGAGAACACCCCGCCGTCCGAGCCCACCAGCCAGTAGCCATGACCGTCCGGGGTGGACGCGATCTGCACCACGGGGAAGGCGAGCGCCTGTCCGGCCATCGAGCCGAGGCTGGACGCCGAACCGAGTGCCTTCAGCGAGCCGTCCGAACTGGCCACCCAGTAGCCCCGATCGCCGGCCGACGCCGCGATCCCCACGACCGCGGGTGCCGACACCGGCTCGCCGGGCACGGAGGGAACGGAGTAGGGGTAGGCGTACTGCCCGCCCGTCGACGTCGACTGGCCGTTGGGACCGACCGGCTGTCCCGGGCAGTAGACGGGGTCGCCCGTCTGGGTGCCCGCCACCGTCGGCGTCGGAGGCACCGGGTCGCCGGCGATCGCGAGCTGGGCGGCCTGGCGGCTCTGGGCCGGTCCGATGCTCCCGTAGGAGAAGCCGAAGATCTCGACGGTCCACGCCTGGCCACCGCTGCAGGTGACGCCGATGCCGACGGTCTCGTAGCCGGCGTTGAGCATGTTCTGCCGGTGGCTCGCGGAGGACATGTAGGCGCCCTCCATCCCGTCCGATCCGTCCCCGGGCCAGGGCCCGGTGCCGGAGTCCCCGGAGTTTGCGGCCAGCTCGCAGACCTGGCCCGCAGTGGGCGCCGGCCCACAGCCGGCCAGCGAGGGGTCCTGGACCACGCCGGTCGAGGCCAGGTGCGCGGACCACGACTGGGCGGCGGCGGCCAGCCCGGGGTCCACCGCGAGCTCAGGGACGGGCTGGTTCGGCGAATTCCGGGTGGCCCGTTCGGCGTTGATGCGGGCCAGGAGGTCCTGGGAGTAGAGCGTCTGGACGGCGCCGATGGACGGCGCCGAGGCGGCGGGTCGTGCCGACCGCGTCGTCCCCGAGTGCACCAGGAAGAGCCCGGAAAGGAGTGTCAGCACGGCGATCGCAGCGAAGACGGACCAGGGCCGGCCTCGGACCAGGTGGCCCCGTCCTGACGGGACGTGGTCGTCAGGTACCACGAAAGAACCTGTCCATACGTCTGTGCCCCACGCTCGTGTGCCCTTCCAGATTCCCGGTGCGCACCGCCTGCGCGCTCCTCGTCTGCTGGCGGCAAGTCTGACCGGCGATGGGTCCGAGCGGGGGTACCCTTCACGGAGAGTGAGGAGGGTGCCGCTCGCCGCGGCATCCACAGGTGGGTTGGCCGATCCGGGTCTCCGAGGATTGCGCCCACCGGCGCAGAATCCGCGGCGGGCGGTGAACGGAGGCTCCGTTGCCGAGTGTCCCGGAGTGCGGTCCGTGAGCAGGTGCGCGGGTGGCCGCTATGGGTACCAGGTCATCTGGACCGATGTGGCGAGGAGAGCTCCGTGGCGACTCCACAGTCGAACGTGCTCCTCGGGTGCCGAATGCCCCGCTCCGGAGATCGTGGTCCCCGATCCAGGCCAGCTCCTCGTCTGGAGCGTGGAAGCAGACCGAGAGGGTACTGGTGGAACTCGGCCGAGAGCCGTCGCTCCGGAAAAACGACCGCGGGGGTCGATGATCGGCGAGGAAGGCGAGTTGCAGAAGGTCGACCACTCGACCGCTGGTCTGCCGCACCCAGCTCGTGGAGTGCGTGCTTTTCCGGTTGTGTGGCGGAAGGCCGGAGATCGGGCGCACAAATGCTCGCTCGCCGTACGGCCCCGGGGCGGGGTGGGTCACCTCGAGCATGGTGGGATCGGGCGTCGTGACGTCGAGATGTCCGTCGGAGGTGCGGCGCTCGGTGACTACGACGGATGTGGGGGCCACGGCGACGTCGACGGGTAGCACAGACTGCCAGTGGTCGACGGATCGGCCGCCGCCGGCGGGCCGGGTCCGGATGAGCATCGCCGCCCGGGTCGACCTTGCCGACGAAGTTCACCGTATCCGGGCCATGGCCCTGGCCGGCCGCCAGGCCGACGCCCTGCGGGCCTTCCAGGCCTACCGCTCGCTGCCAGTCGAGGGGTCCGCGACCGAGCCCTCGTCCGAGGTGGTCCGTACCGAGCGCCGGGTGGCCCCCGGGTGGAACGGTGTCGATGTGGTGCGCGAGGGGGCGACGCCGGTGGCGATCGCGTGGACCTTGCGTCCACCGAGACCGACCGGATTCGCCAGACCGTTTCGATCGGGTGGCCGTGTGAACCAGCCGGGCGGATCGGGCCCTGACCTGCACGTCAACCGGAGACGGGCGCGACCGCCGCTCGGGACTGCCGCCTCACCTGTCGATCCTTGGCCGGCCGACGAACGAGGTGGGTCGCACGTCAGATCTCGAGAGCGGCGTCGCGACGCATCTCAGGACGCTTCGGCGGCCTCGTCGGGCATCGACCGCCGCATCGAGGTGGGACCGGGACCGGATCCGTTCCGGCCGTCGACGTCGGCGTCCTTCGGACCACTCGTCGCCTGCGACGGAGGGCGACGAGCGTCGTGGCATGAGTACCACTCGCCGGCAGGGTCCGCGCTCCCACCGGTGCTACCGTCGGCGCATGGCCCGGTCGAGCTGACGCCATGGACGACCTGGACACCGCGAGGTACATCTCGCTCACCACGTTCAAGAGGGACGGCTCGCCCGTCTCGAGTCCGGTGTGGATCACGGGCGCCTCCGGGAGTTACGTGTTCACCACCGGTGACACGGCGTGGAAGGTGCGCCGGCTGTCGCGCAACCCCTCGGTCCGGGTGCAGGTCTGTGACATGCGGGGCCGTGTCGCACCGCAGGCGTCCCTCTACGTGGGAACGGGCGAGATGGACGGGTCAGCAGGTGCCGTCGCCGCCGCCGAGTCGGCGTTGGCCGCGAAGTACGGGTGGCAGTTCCATGCCATCAGGATCTTCGAGGGCCTGAAGAGGCGACTGGGTCGTGGGGAGCGCCAACAGTCTGTCGCCATCCACCTCTCGCTCAGCGAGGACTGAGCGCTGCCGCCTGCCGGCCTGCCTGGGTAACGGACCCGTCGTCGCGCCCACGGCGGACTCAGCTGGGCCCGCTGACAACGCCCGATGCACCCCGACGATTCCTCAAGGTGGGGTCCCGGGGCGCCGATGGCGCGGCGTCGGCGATGTCACCGGCGGCGTCAGCCGAGGGCGGTCGCTCCGGCGGGAGAGGAGGGCCCGATGGCCTGCGAACGTGATCTGGTGGGCACGACGGCTGCTGCGGGCCACCGAGGTGTCGTGCACGTCGGGTCCCGGACGCGACCGTGAGCACCACCGTCGACCCGGCCACCGGTGTCGCGGGGCCGCGGCCGGCACCGGCACCGGCACCGACCCGCACGGTCGGGCAGGTCTCCAGACTGGCGGTCCCCTTCCTCGGGTTCCTCGGCGCCGTGCAGGGCTCCTGTCCGAACATCGCCTCGACGGCCCTGGTGGGCGCCAGCCGTTCGCTCCACATGACCGGGAGCACCCAGGCGCTGGCGGCCAGCGTCCAGACCATGGCCATCGCCGCCACGGTGATCTCGACCGGCCTCCTGGCCGACCGGCTGGGCCGGCGCACCGTCCTGATGGTGGCGCTGATCGTGGGGGCGATCGGCAACCTGGTGGTACTCGCGGCACCGTCGCCGACGTTCTACATGCTCGGGATGGCGATCACCGGCATCGGGCTCGGCGCCGTGTACGGCGCCGCCTTCGGCTACATGGCCGCCGTCGTGCCCAAGCAGCGGATGGCGGGAGCCATGGGCGTGTTCACCGCCGTCGTGATGGCGGGGACCGTGGTGCTCACATTCGTCGGCGGCAGCCTGGCGAGCTCGCACTGGCGGTTGGCGTTCCTGCTCATCCCGGTCGCGTGCCTGGCGTGCCTGGCCGTCACCCCGGTGCTCCTCCCCCGGGTCGACCGGATCACGGGCAACAAGCTGGACCTGCCGGGCCAGGCCTTCCTGATGGCCGGCGTCGTCCTCGTCCTGTACTCGGCCAGCCAGTTCGCCCACAGCCTGACCAGTCCCCGGACGCTCGTGCCGCTGGTGCTCGGTGGCCTGCTGCTCGGGACGTTCTTCGTCTGGGAGTCCCGGTACGAGGGCCACTTCTATCCCGTGGGAATCTTCCGCTCACCCGTCTTCCTGGCCGCCCTGTGTGCCGGGTTCATCTACACCTTCGGTACCGCCGTGGCGTTCCTCCAGGTGACCAATCTGTGGCAGTACGTCAACGGGCTGGCGACCGCCAAGGTCGCCGTCTGGCAGCTGCCGCTGCTGTTCGCCGGCATCGTGTCGGGTCTGGTCACCGGCCGGCTGATGGCGAAGGGGCTGACCAGCCGCACGGCGATCCTCGCCGGCGGCATCGTCTCTGCTGCGGGGTTCACGCTGCTGGCGACGTCCCACGGCTCGACCAGCCTCCTGGGCTTCTTCCCCGGCCTGGTGCTCACCGGTGCGGGCGTCATCATCGCAGCCGTGCCGTTCGGCAGCCTGATCCTGGCCGAGGCACCCGACCAGTTCCTCGGCCCGGTGTCGAGCTCTCGCACCACGTTCGGACAGTTCTTCTACACGATCGGCTTCTCGCTCTCGGCCGTCGTGATCGACCGGCTCACCGACGGGGGCGTCGTCCACCGGATGGAGCACGCTGGCGTGCCGGCCAACCAGCTCTCGACCGGCCTCGACGCCGTCAGCGTGTACGCGTCGAAGGGGACGTCGCCGACCACCTCGGCGGGCAAGGCCGCCCTCAAGGATGCCGTCGTCTCCTACGGGCACGCCTTCAGCACGACGTTCTTCATCGCCGGCGGGCTGACCCTCGCCGTCGGTATCGTCGCCTTCGTGCTGCTGTCGGGTGGTGGTGGCCCCACGGCCGACGACACCGAGTCGGCCGACGTCGCAACGGCGGGCTGACGGCGAACGGGATCCAGGATCGACCAAGGGGACCCGGGCCACTGTTCCGGGTTCCACGAGATGAGAGTGCAGGCGAGTCACATGTGCATGACGTTCAAGCTTCCGGTCGCGAAGGACGGCAGCGTCGTTGCCGCCCGGAGCATGGAGTTCCCCATGGGAATGCCGACCCAGCTGTCGGTCCTGCCCGCCGACCACACCGGATCCGGCACGGTCGGTGACGGTGGCCACCCGAAGACGTGGACGGCGACCCACGGAGTCGTCGGCATGGGAGTGTTCGGCCGCGCCGACTGGCTGGTCGACGGCATCAACACGGCGGGTGTCAGCGCCCATCTGCTCTACATGCCGGGCGGCTACTGCTCCTTCCGCAAGCCCAAGGGTGACGGGTCCGACCTCTCCCAGCTCGACCTGGCCGCCTACCTGCTCGGCACGTGCGGCAGCATCGCCGAGGTGAGGGCGGCGGTGGCCGGTGCCAACGTGATCGGACGGGACCCCGGCATGGGCTTCGTGCCCCCGGTCCACTGTCTCGTGCACGACACCACCGGCTCGATCGCCATCGAGTTCCACTCCCACGGGACACGCGTCGTGGACAACCCGGTCGGCCTCGCCACCAATGCGCCCTACCTCGATTGGCACCTGACCAACCTCGGCAACTACCTGGGCGTCTCCGCCGAGAACCCGCCGGATGAGGTGGTCGGTGGTCTCACGCTGTCCGCGCCCGGCCAGGGGGAGGGCTTACGGGGCATTCCCTCGGACTACACCCCGTCGGCGCGGTTCGTCCGCCTCTTCAGCGTCCTCCGACTCGTCGATCAGGCGGCCGACGCCCATGAGGCGGAACTGCTGGCCCTCCACGTGTGCAACGCCTTCGACATCCCGCCGGGTGCCATCAAGGAGGCAATGGGCCAGGACCTCGTTCCCGAGGTGACCGTCTGGGATGCGGTGCTCAACCTGAGCACTCCACGTTATGCCTACCGGATGATCGGCAACCCCGAGGCCTACGTGGTCGACCTGGCCACCGTGGACTTCTCCACTCCGGCCCGCCTGCAGGACCTCCAGTGGACCGGCGACTTCACGCCCGTGTCCGTCTGACGGGGAGACCACACCGTCGGACGAGCCGCCCTCGCGCCCCGGCGTCGACCCGGGGCGGTGTGGTGGTCGGCTGGATAGCCTTCCGGCATGGCGGAGGGCGTGGCTGGGGACGCACAGGAACCGATGCACGGAGTGGATCCCGGATCCCCCTCGGGTGATCATCATGCGGGTCAGGTGGACGGAAGCGTCGTGCTGACCGGATTGGGCTACCGGGTCAATGCGTGGTCCCTCACGATCTTCTTCGCGGCCGGGGCGGTCGGCTGTGTCGTCCTGGTGCCGCTGGCCGTGGGAAGCCTTCACAAGCGGGCCGACTCGCGCGGCAACTCCATCGGACTGATCGTCCTCTGCGTCCTCGGCGTGATCCTCAGTGCGTTCCTCTCCTGGGTCTTCTCGCGGAAGGTGGGGAGGACGACCTCGTTCGACGCCACGGGGATCCGGGGTCTGGCGGTCGCCGAACCACCCCGGAATGCCTTCGAGAAGTCCTTTCCCCGCGCGGACCGGCTGAGGAGCACGATCCCGTGGGGGGAGGTCGACCATGTGGAACGGGTCTACAACCCGGGAGCGGAGGGCGGCGGCACCTTCGGTGTCAACGTGTACCTGAAGGACGGTCGACGGGGAACCGCGTACGTCTGGTCCGCTCGCAAATCGACCATGTCCGACGTCGTGAGCCGGCTGGAGGCGGTGCGGAGGAGCGCCGCCCGTCGAGGCACTGCTGACGACGGCCCCGCCGATGGTGCTGTCGACACGGCGTCCGGACGGCGACCGTCGCGCCTGGCATGGCCTGGGCCAGGGACCACCTCCGTGCCGGATGCTCCGGAGCGGAGTCCGGACCAGCTCTGACCGCACCGCGACCGCGGTCCCGCACCATCCGGGCCGGATGACCGACACCTCCCCGTAGAATTGCCGGAAACAGCCGATTTCGTCCCGGTGAGGCCGCACGTGAACGACTACCCACAGCCACCCGTCGCCGTGAACCACGTCGAGCCGGTGCCGCGGCGGATCCGGGCGACCCTGCAGGGCTCGGTCGTCATCGATTCGAGCAGCGCCCTCTACGTGTGGGAGTGGCCCTACTACCCGCAGTACTACCTCCCGATCGCGGACATCGATCCCGGGGTGCTGATCGACGATGGACGCGAGGAGCATCTCCGCCGTGGCACCGCTCGACGGCTCGGCCTTCGGGTGGGGTCCGAGGAGCGACCGGGTATGGCCCACCACTACATCGCCTCCGACCTCGAGGGGATCGTCGGGACGGTCCGCTTCGACTGGGAAGCCCTGGACGGTTGGTTCGAGGAGGACGAGGAGGTCTTCGTCCACCCACGCAATCCCTACACCCGGGTGGACGCCCTCCGGTCCGGCCGTCACGTCCGGGTCGAGCTCGACGGCGTCGTCCTCGCCGAGTCGTCGCGGACGGTCATGGTCTTCGAGACCGGACTGCCGACCAGGTACTACTTCGATCGGCTCGACGTCGACCTCCACCGACTCCGGACGAGTGACACGGTGACCTCGTGCCCGTACAAGGGGACGACCAGCTCCTACTGGTCGGTCGACGTCGACGGGGCCCTGTCCCCCGACCTCGCGTGGGCCTACGACTTCCCCACCCGGCAGCTCCTGCCGATCGCCGGCCTGATCTGCTTCTACAACGAGAAGGTCGACATCATGGTCGACGGCACCCGGCTGGATCGACCGGACACGCACTTCTCCTGACCGGCCCCGGCGGTGGGCGCGGTACCGGCGAGAGCCATCCGGGTCCGCGGACGCTCAGCCGTGGCCGACCGCCGTCGCACAGCCGACACAGGTCCGGGTCGCCGGCAGGGCCTCGAGGCGGGCCGGTGCGATCGTTCCTCCACAGGCCTCGCAGCGCGCGTAGGACCCGCCGGAGAGCCTGGCCAGGGCCCGGTCCAGTTCCTCCAGGTTGGTCTCGGCCCCGGCAAGGAGCGCGGCCACCCGGGCGCGCTCGAACCCCACGGTCGATCCTTCCGGGTCGTGCTCGTCGTCGCCGTTCGGATCCGCCGCGTCGCCGGCGAGCCAGTCGAGCTCGACCCGCAACGCGGCGACCCGGTCCGCTGCCGCCGCGCGTCCGGCCTCGAGCAGTGAGCGGGCGGAGGAAGCTTCCATCCCCCGAGTCGTACCGCACTCCGGTGCGGTCGGCGAACGACGGACCCCTGGAGGGGCATTGGGCGCATCTCCGCCGGCGGGCCCATCGCGGCTGACAGCCTCGGTGGGCCTCGACACACCACCTCTGAGCAGGCAGTTCGGACAAATCGGAACGGAACGGTTGCGTTTCGTTGCTCGTACCCCTACACTGATCGGGACGGAACCGTTCCGTTCCATTCGTTGGAGTTCGAACCATGGTCATCACCGAGACGGAGATCATCGAGTCGGAGGGGCGCCCTTCCGGAACCCGTGCCGCTCGGCGACAGGCGATCCTCGACGCCGCCCTCGAACTCCTGATGGAGGTCGGCTACGACCGCATGAGCATGGATGCGCTGGCCGAGCGCGCCCGGGCCGGCAAGGCCACGATCTACCGGCACTGGGCCGGCAAGGCCGAGGTGGTGGTCGAGGCGGTCCGCTGTCGGAAGTGCGACGACTTCGGCGCACCGGAGGACACCGGGTCGCTGCGGGGCGACCTCCTGGCCATGTTCGAGCACAGTCGTGAGTCCTTCTCCGAGGAGGACGCCGCCCTCCTGATCGGCATGGTCTCGGCCATGCACCACGACCAGGAACTCGCCGCCCTGATGCGCAACCAGCTCTCCGAGATGAAGCAGGGTGTCTACGAGGAGATCGTGGCCCGTGCGGTACGGCGGGGTGAGCTCGTAGCGGCGAGCGGTGCGGCGGTCGCCAACGAGGTGAGCTCCGCACTCTTCTTCAACCGTGTCGCCATGGGCGGTGGCGCGATCGACTCCGAGTTCGTCCTGCACATGGTGGACGACGTCATCCTCCCGCTCCTGCGCTGCTGATCCGAACCACCCGCACCACCGACGACGAGGCGCTCCCCCGCTCCCTTGTCGTCACGCGCCATCCCGCAGTACCCCGCTGTTCCGCCACGTCCGCAGTCCCCGATTCGTGACCACCCTCCACCCCCCCCAAGGAGACCCGATGACCACCGTGACCGACTCCGTCGGACCCCCGACACACCTCAACCCGCGAGAAGAGGACCCCAAGCGCTGGCTCGCGCTCGCGGTCATCGCCGTCGCCCAGCTGATGGTGGTGCTCGACGCCTCGATCGTCACCATCGCCCTGCCGTCGGCCCAGACGTCGCTGCACATCTCCACCGACAACCGGCAGTGGATGGTGACCGCCTACACGCTGGCCTTCGGCGGCCTGCTCCTGCTCGGTGGCCGCATCGCCGACTACGTCGGCCGCAAGCGCATGTTCATCATCGGTCTGCTGGGCTTCGCCGGTGCCTCCGCACTGGGCGGGGCCGCCGTCAACGCGCCGATGCTGTTCGGCGCCCGGGCGCTCCAGGGGGCCATGGCCGCCCTGCTCGCCCCGGCCGCACTGTCGCTGATCACCGTGACGTTCACGGAGGTGAAGGAGCGGGCCACGGCCTTCGGCGTCTACGGCGCGATCGCCGGCGGTGGGGCCGCCATCGGCCTGATCATGGGCGGGGTGCTCACCCAGTACGCCTCGTGGCGCTGGTGCCTCTACGTCAACGTCCCGATCGCCATCGTCACCGCCCTGGTGGCCGTCCCGATCGTCCGGGAGTCCAAGGCCCACGGCAACACCAGCTACGACATCCCCGG
>CAZULR010000024.1:0-17756 GCA_964621235.1 uncultured Acidimicrobiaceae bacterium | reverse complement strand
GCGCCCTGCGCCACTTCCTCGACGAGGTGCTCGGTGCGGGCGACGACATCGTCCTGTTCGAGTACGTCAAGAAGTCGAACAAGGACACCGGTCCCGCACTGGTGGGGATCGAGCTCGAGCAGTCCTCCGACCTCGCCGGACTGCTCGGGCGGATGGAGGCGAGCCCGCTGTCGATCGAGCGCGTGCCGCCGGACTCGCCGCTCTCGCGCTTCCTGACCTGACCCCGGCGGCCGCCACCGACGGGGTGCCCGTCCGGGCCGCGCGCGAGGTCGGGGGGTCCCTCGCTCACGGCCCGGCGGGCGGGGGAGGGATCAGACCGGGACGTCGCCCCGGATCGTCACCCGCTGGATGACCCGGTGCTGGTCACCGAAGTCGCCGACCACGGAGTGCTGGGTCGCACGGTTGTCCCAGAAGCCGACGTCACCTGCCGTCCAGTGGTAGCGGACGGTGAACTCGGGCTTGACCGAATGCTGGTAGAGGAAGCTGAGCAGGGCGTCACTCTCGGCCCGACGGAGTTCGACGATGTGGGACGTGAACCCGGGATTGACGAACAGGCCCTTGGCGCCGGTCTCCGGGTGGGTCCGCACCACCGGGTGCACGACGGGCTGCAGCTCCACGACCTTCTCCCCCTCCCACTTGCCCGGGCCGAGGCGGTCGAAGGCGGACTGGAAGGCGGCCTGCCCGTCGTGCACCGCCGTGAGCGTCTCGAGGAACGCCTGGAGGGTCGGGCTGAGCGCCTCGAACGCGGCCTGCTGGTTGGAGAAGGCCGTGTCGCCACCTGACGGCGGGATGACCACGGCACGGAGGATGGAGCCGAGCGGCGGCCGCTCGACGAACGTGACGTCGGTGTGCCAGTCGAGGCCCTGCGTGCGGGTCGAGACGTCGCCGTAGGAGGCGTAGAGCTCGCGGGCCTTCGAGTAGTCGATCTCGAAGACGTTCGGGTATCCGTCGACGCCGGGGATCACCGGGTGTCCCTCGGTGAGCTCGCCGAACCAGGAGGCGAAGGCCAGATGACTCTCCTGGTCGAGGTGCTGCCCCGGGAAGAACACGACCTTGCGGTCGAGCCAGACCTTGCGGATCTCGGCGACCGTGTCGGCGTCGACGTCGCGGAGGTCCACGCCCCGGATGACGGCACCGATGTTGCCCGACAGGGGGGTCACGTCGAGCCTCGTCTCAGTGATGGACATGGTGGGTCTCTCCTGTTCGTTGCGATGGCTGGGTGATGACGGGCCCCTCGTGCGCGGTCAGGCCCTCGGCCTCCTCGTCGACGCCGAGCTCGGCGAGGAGACGCGAGCGCAGGGCGCCGAAGCGCGGATCGGACCGGAGTCTGGGTGCGTCGATGCCGACGGCGACATCGAGGGAGAGGTGCCCGTCGGTGAGGACGACGATGCGATCGGCCAGCAGGACCGCCTCGTCCACGTCGTGGGTCACGAGCAGCACCGCGGGGTGGTGGCGTTCGCACAGCCGGGCCACCAGGGCGTGCATGCGGATCCGGGTGAGGGCGTCGAGTGCGCCGAACGGCTCGTCGAGGAGGAGCAGGCCCGGTTGGCGGACCAGGGCCCGGGCCAAGGACACCCGCTGGGCCTCGCCTCCGGACAGCGTCTTGGGCCAGTCCCGCTCGTGGCCGCCCAGTCCCACCTCGGCGAGGGCCGTGCGCCCCCGCTCCTCGGTGCCCGCTCCCGACGTGCCGATGAGGACGTTGTCCAGGACGTTCGCCCACGGCAGCAGTCTCGGGTCCTGGAACACCACCGAACGCCGCTCGGGCACCAGGAGCTCACCCGTGGCGCCCGAGTCGAGGCCGGCCAGGGCCCGCAGGATGGTGCTCTTCCCCGACCCCGAGCGCCCGAGCAGGGCCACGAACTCGCCCCGCCGGATGGTGAGGTCGATGCCCTGGAGGACCTCGCGGGACCCAAACGCCCGCCGCAGCCCGCGCACCACCACGGCGTCGTCCGCCTGCGGCGAGCCGCCCACCTCGGCTGCCGGCCGACCGGCGAGCACGGTCACCGGCCCGGCTGCCACCGCAGCGTCACCCGCTCGATGGAGCGGATCAGGGTGTCGGTCAACAGGCCCAGCACGGCGTAGGACACCAGGCAGACCACGATCACGTCCGACTGGAAGAACGTCTGGGCCTGCACCATGAGGTAGCCGAGGCCGTTCGTGGCGTTGATCTGCTCGGCGAACACGAGCAGCAGCCAGGCCACGGCCATGGCCATGCGGAGCCCGACGAGGAAGCCGGGCAGCGCCGCCGGGAGCACGATGCGGCGGATCCTGGCCCTCCGGCTGAGGCCCACCACGTCGGCCAGTTCGCCGAATCCGGGGTCGATGGACCGGATGGCGGCGAAGGTGTTCACGTAGATCGGGAACATCACGCCCAGGGCGATGAGCGACACCTTGGCCGTCTGGCCCACACCCAGCCAGAGCACGAAGAGGGACTCGAGGCCGATGATCGGCACGAACCGCAGCATCTGGACGTTGCCGTCGATGAGGCTCTCGCCCGCCCGGCTCAGCCCTGAGGCCAGGGCCAGTGCCGCGCCGAGCGGCACGCCGATGGCGAGGCCCCAGAGCACCCGCTGCAACGACGCCCACAGGGCCGAGGGGAGGGTGCCGTCGGCGATCATGTGGGCGCCGGTGGTCAGGACCGCCGAGGGGGCGGCCAGGTCCTGGGGCCGCAGCCATCCGGCCAGCGAGGCGGCCTCCCAGACGGCGAAGAGGAGGGCGACCCCGATGAAGCGCTGCCAGCCCTTGGTGATCCGGTTCCGGTGGCCGGTGGCGTCCTGGCCGGTGGGGAGCCGGACCAAGGTCAGGCCACCGTCCGGGCGGTCTCCACCCGCAGTGGTGGGCGCGGCGGCGGTCACCCGGACGGTGCCGTCCGTCGACTGCTCGGAGGTCAGGGTCACGTGCTCTGCCCCTGGGCCGTGCGGACGAGGCTGTTGAAGCGGCCGTCGAACTCACTGGTCACGTTGATCTTGGCCGGGATCACCTTGGAGGTATAGAGCAGATCGGCCAGGTTCTGCTGGTCGGCCACGATCTGGCCTGGGAGCTGGCCGAAGGTGATCGTGCCCTCGAACGTCTCCACCGCCGCCGCCCGGGCCGGCGTCAGATGGTACTGGTCGACGAAGATCTTCTGCGTGGCGAGGGAGGGGTGGGCGTCGAGGTAGGCGTAGGCCCGGATGAGTCGGGTGATGAAATCGGCGAGCGCCGCGG
Source organism: uncultured Acidimicrobiaceae bacterium (assembly GCA_964621235.1). Taxonomy (GTDB): domain Bacteria; phylum Actinomycetota; class Acidimicrobiia; order Acidimicrobiales; family RAAP-2; genus Bog-756. Next base: position 14,552 of record CAZULR010000024.1, on the reverse strand, counting down.
ACCGCGCCTTGTCGGCCAGGGTGGCGGACGAGGCGATCAGGAAGCCGGACTTGTCGGTCAGCCGGTCGCCGTAGGCGACGACCTTGCCCGTGGGGTTGGCCTGGAGGTAGGAGCTGAGGAGCGGCTCGACGGTGATGCCGACGTCGGCCGAGTGTCCCTCGAGGGCGGCGGCGGTCTGGGTCACCGGCAGGTTGACCGACGTGACGTCGGAGAGCCTGAGTCCGACCGACTGCAGGCCTTCGAGCAGGACGGCCTCGCTGGCCGTGCCGGCCTGGTAGGCGACCCGCTTCCCCTTGAGGCCGGCCCACCCCTTGACCGAGGTGCCGGGGGCGGTCACGGCGGCGTAGCCGGAATTCTTCGTGGACCAGGTGGCCACTGCAGTCAGGTCCTGGTTGGCGGACTGGGCGTAGATCAGGGGGGTGCTGAACACGTAGCCGACGTCGATGGCGCCTCCCTCGAAGGCCTGGAGCATGGGCGGACCGCCGACGAACTCGGAGTACTGGATCGTGTACGGCACGTTCGTGTCCTGCTGGCCGAGAGTGAGCACTTGGCTGAGGTTGTGCAGCTGCTCACCGACCCGGAGCACGGTGCCGGCCGGGATCGGGGTCGTGCCGGCGCTGCCGGTCGTCCTGGCCGCCCTCGTGGTCGTCGTGCTCGAGGCACTCGACGATCCGCAGGCGGCCAGCAGGAGCACCGCGAAGGCGAGGACGGCGAGGATGGTGGAGGAGCGTCTGGCGGGGTTGTGCATCCCGTATAGCCTATATATCTGACCGACTTAGTCAAGTTTGACTCCGGAACGTCGGTGACCAGGGCGGATCGTGCGGACGAGCTGCGCGCAGACCGGGGCGGCGATGCCCGCTGGCCGTCGGCGACGGGGCTGGGGATACTGGACTGTCGGCGACGGTCGCTCAGCGACGGGGAGTGCCCGAGGCCGCCGCCAGGCGGTGCAGCACGCTGGCCAGGTGATCGACTTCCTCGGTCGTGTTGTAGAAGGACAGTGACGGCCGGACGGTCGCCTCCAGCCCGAAGCGGCGGAGGATCGGCTGCGCGCAATGGTGCCCGGCCCGGACGGCGATCCCCTCGTCACTCAGCGCCTCGCCGACCTGGGCCGGTGCGTACCCGTCGAGGACGAACGACAGCACGCTGGCCTTGTCCGCCGCCGTGCCGATGAGGCGCAGCCCCGGCACCTGCAGGAGGGCCTGGGTCGCGTACGCCAGGAGGTCGTGCTCGTACCGGTGGATGTTTTCGATGCCGAGGCGCTCGACGTACTCGAGCGCGGCGTCGAGGCCGACAGCGTCGGCGATGTTGCCCGTGCCGGCCTCGAACCGCATCGGCGGGTCCTGGAACACCGAGCGCTCGAGTGTGACGTCGGTGATCATGTTGCCGCCCGTCTGCCACGGCGGCATCGCCTCCAGGACGGCCGGCTTGGCATAGACGGCGCCGATACCGGTCGGTCCGTAGATCTTGTGCCCGGAGAAGACGAAGAAGTCGGCGTCGAGCGCCTGCACGTCGACAGACATGTGGGAGATCGACTGGGCACCGTCGACCAGTGCGCAGGCGCCGACCTGGTGGGCCATGGCAATCACGTCGGCGATCGGCGTCACCGTGCCGAGCGCGTTGGAGACGTGCGTCACCGACACGAGCTTCGTCCGGTCGGTGAGGAGGCGTTTGTACCCGTCGAGCAGCAGCTGGCCGGAGTCGTCGACGGGAATCACCTTCAGCACCGCGCCGGTGCGGGCGATCAGCTGCTGCCAGGGCACGATGTTGGCGTGATGCTCGAGGTGGGAGATCACGATCTCGTCCCCCTCGTGGATGTTCTGCCCACCCCAGCTCTCGGCGATGAAGTTGATGCCCTCGGTGGTGCCGCGGACGAACACGATGTCGTCGGGCGAGTCGGCGCCCACGAACCGGGCGACCGTGGCGCGGGCCTTCTCGTAGGCGTCGGTGGCCCGGGCGGCCAGATCGTGCGCAGCCCGGTGGATGTTGGAGTTCTCGTGCTCGTAGAAGTACGAGAGCCGGTCGATCACGGCACGGGGCTTCTGCGTTGTGGCCGCGTTGTCGAGCCAGGTGATCTGGCGACCGTTGATGCGCTCGGACAGGATCGGAAAGTCCCTGCGGACCGTGGCGACGTCGAAGATCGGCCGGACGTCAGGTGCCGCCTGACCGTCGACGGGCAGGAAGTACCGCTCGGTGTGCTCGGTCGGGCCGGGCTCGGCGGTGAGCTGGTCGGGCAGGACCGTCAGGAGTTCGGGGAGGCCCCCCGGGTCCGACCGGACCGCGCCTGCCGGTGGGGTGGCCAGCGCGCCGGGCGTGCCTCGGGCGGAGGTCGCCTCGGCGAGGAAGTAGTAGGCGGCATCCGGGCTGACCGACCCCCCGGACACCGGCGGGGCCGAGGAGATCGTGGGCGGGGACGGAACGCCCGCGCGGCCAGGGTCCCTCCCGTCGCCGCCGGGGTCCGGGCCCACCGGCGGTGTCACGGGCCTCGGCGCGGGTGGGCCGCCGATCATGCCCGGTTCCGGGTCGTGGAGGCGGGTGGGCGCGGCCCACAGGTGCTGGTCGACGGCGGAGACCGGAGGCGTCGGGACCGGCGGGTTCGGTAGGTCGACGAGTGACTGCGGGACGAGGGCGTGGGGTGGGGGTGTCAGGCCGACCGGCCGGTCGAGACGCCCGAGGGCGGCCCGACCCGTCGGCACGGGCTCCTCGACGTCATGGCCCGGGGTGGCCCGGAACAGGTCGTTGGCGAGCGCGGCCAACTGCCCGAGGTCGATCCCGGTGTCCGAACCACCGGTGTCGTCGACCCCGCCCTCCGGCAACGGCAGGTCAGCGGTCACGTCGTCCTACTTGCGGTACTTGGGCGCGTAGTCGTGGTAGCGGTCGACGACCACCCCGTCGAGCACCGCCACCGCGTCGTCGGTCAGGATGGCGAGCGAGCAGTAAAGGGAGATCAGGTAGGAGGCGATGGCGCTCCGGTTGATGCCCATGAAGCGCACCGACAGCCCCGGGCCCTGCTCGCCCGTGAGACCGGGCTGGAAGAGCCCGACGACGCCTTGGCGCTTCTCGCCGGTCCGCACCAGGAGGATCTTCGTCTTGTTCCGGTCGACGGCGATCTTGTCGGACGGGATGAGCGGCACCCCCCTCCACGTGAGGAATTGCGATCCGAAGAGACTGACGGTCGGCGGCGGCACCCCCCGACTCGTGCACTCGCGCCCGAAGGCGGCGATGGCCAGCGGATGGGCGAGGAAGAATGCCGGCTCCTTCCAGACCTTGGTGAGGAGCTGGTCCAGGTCGTCCGGGGTCGGTGGGCCGGCCAGCGTCGAGATGGTCTGCTCGGGGACGACGTTGGCCAGCAGGCCGTAGTCGGCGTTGTTGATCAGCTCGCCCTCCTGGCGCTCCTTGATCGTCTCGATGGTCAGCCGCAGCTGCTCCTTGATCTGGTCGTAGGGGCTGGAGTAGAGGTCGGACACCCTCGTGTGGACGTCGAGGACGGTGGCCACCGAGTTGAGGAAGTACTCGCGGGGCTGCTCGTCGTAGGGCACGAAGGTCTGCGGCAGCTCGGACTCGTCCCGTGGCGGGCAGGCCACGTCGATCGACTCGACGTTGACGACCTTGTTCAGACGGTAGATGCCCGCCTCGACCGGGACCCACTGGAGGAGGTGCACCAGCCAGCGCGGCGTGATGATGGAGAGCTGCGCGGTCGTCTTGGTCGCATTGGCGAGCTGTCTCGCCGCGGCGTCGCTGAGGGCGACCGGCCCATTGGAGTTCGTTGCCATTTCGCCGTCCTTTCCGAGGTGCGCTCCCACGCACCACTCCAGTCATACGCCCATCGGAGGGAACCTGTCGATTCGGACCGTGGTCCGGCATCGGCCGGAACGGTGCAGGTGGGCGGCGGTTCGCCTCAGGTCCGGGATGGTCCGTCGGCCGGGAGCTCTCGGACGCCGCGGCGGGGACCGGTCGTCGGGAGGTGAATACATGACTAAACCCATAAGTATTATATGCTTCTGGGTCCCACCCCTATGCCCGAACCCCTACCCGCCACGCCGACCGAGGAGCCGTGCCGAGCATCGACCGGGCCGACGTCGACCCCGGTCCGCCGGCCCGGCGCGCACCCCGCGTTGCCATGACCACCACGGTCGGCGCCACGGGCGACCCGGTTCCTGACGGACGGACGACCGCCGTTCCCCTCCCGGCGTCGTTCGTCATCCTGCCGGGAGACCCCGTGACGGGCACCTCACCCCGGGCGGGGGACTGGACCGACGAGCCGGACCGACCACCCGGAGGAGAAGCATGAGACAGCGACGCCTCACCGCCCTGTTCGTCGCCGGCCTGGGCGTCGCCGCGCTGGCCGGATGCAGCTCGAGCTCGTCGACGACCTCGGCCACCTTCGGAACCCAGGCGCTCGTGGGCACCTTCCACCTCACCGCCGGGTCCGACGGCGGTGGAACGGCGTCCGGGACGTACTTCCAGATGATCCAACCGGGGGGCACGGTCGCGACGGGCCCCTTCTTTAGCAATCCGGACTCCACCGCCACCGACAAGGCCTACACGCTCTTGACCCCCGGCACCGATGGTGGCCTCACCACGGGCGCGTACCAGCCGGGCCCGAGCCCGGCGTTCGATGGCGCGGGCAACGCCCTGGCGGATCGGATCGTGCAGCCCGCCAAGTTCACCGCCATCGGGTTCGGCATCTCGACCGGTCCCAAGGACCCGCAGACCGGGGCGTCGGTGCCGACGCCGACCCTCAGCGTCAAGGGCGGCAAGCTGTTCGGCCAGGTCGAGGCGTGGACCGCCTTATGGAACCGGCTGTACTTCAACCAGGGGTCCCCCAAGCCCGACGGGGGCAGGCCGGGACTGACGAGCACCGTGTCCGGGACCTACGACTCGGTGACCCACGCCTTCGTGCTCACCTGGAGCAGCCAGGTCGTCGGAGGACCGTTCAACGGGTTCACCGGCTACTGGCACCTGCAGGGCACGTTCTCGGCCCGGGCGTAGAGGCCCGGCGGGGACTGAGGCGGTACTGTCCGGGCGTGCCACTCTCCCCTGAGGCGGGCCGGGTCCTCGGGTGCCTGGTCGAGAAGCAGCTGACCACGCCCCAGCAGTATCCACTCACCCTGAACGCCCTGACCTCGGCGGCCAACCAGGCCACCAACCGCGACCCGGTGGTCGCCCTCGACGAGGACGGCGTGCTGGCCGCCATCGACGAACTCCGGGCGGAGCAACTGGTTCGGGTGGTCCTGCCGTCCCACGGGCGCTCCGTCAAGCGGTACCGGCACGTCCTCGACGAGGTCCACGGACTCGATGCCGCCCGGTCCGGACTGTTGGCCGCGCTCTTGCTGCGCGGCCCCCAGACCGTCGGTGAGCTGCGGGCGCGGACGGAGCGAATGGTCGACCTGGCTTCGGTCGCCGACGTGCAGGCGGAGCTGGACGTCCTGGCCGAGCACCCCGGCGGTCTGGTGCGGCTGCTGGCCCGCCGGCCCGGGCAGAAGGAGGATCGCTGGCAACAGATCGTGGCGGCGCCATGGGTCCCTGCGGTCGGCGCGCCCGGGGGCGAGGAGCCGTCGCCCCCGGAGCCGGATACCGGCGAGGGCGGCGGGGCCCGGGTCCCGCACGACGTGGGTGGGCACGGTCCCCGCGACGGGAGCGGGGCCGGTGGCCCGGCCGATCCGGCCCCGGCGGTCGCGGCGGACGGACATGACGGGCTCGCCGACCTCCGCCAGGAGGTGGCGTCCCTGCGTGAGGCGGTGTCCGCGCTACGCCGGGACCTCGACGAACTCCGGACCGGGCTCGGGGGCTGAGCCCTCCGTCACCGACCCGGTCGACCCGGGCCGGCACGACGATCCGATCGCGCCGCCGCCAGCGCAAGTGTGGCGGCCAGGGTCATCTCGTCCAGGCTGTCGAGGACGACGTCGGCCGCCGACAGGTCCAGGGTGCTGGTGAGCCCGTGGGGCACGGCCAGGACGAACAGCCCGGCCGACGTGGCCGCCCGGACGCCGTGCGGCGAGTCCTCCACCGCCACCGAGACCTCCGGATCGGCGCCCAGGAGGGTGCACGCCATCAGGTAGGAGTCCGGGGCCGGCTTGGACGAGACGCCCGCACCGGCGCAGACCACGCAGTCGAACCGGGCGCGCAGTCCGAGGCGGTCGAGATGGGGCTCGACCCACTCCCTCGGTGAGGACGACGCGATCCCCACCGGCAGGCCCAACGTCCGGGCCTCCGCCAGCCAGCCCTCGATCCCGGGGCGCAGGCCGGTGCGCGCCTGGAGCTCGGCGCGCCGCCTCCGCAGCTCGGCGTGGCGCGCGTCGTCGATCCGCCGGCCGGTGCGCCGCTCGAGCTCGAGCTCGGGGTCGAAGGCGTCGAGGTTGCCGATGTGCCGCTGCCACTCGGCGACCGCCAGCTCGTGGCCGTACTCGTCCCATAGCTCGGCCCACGCCCGGTACTGGGGCTCCTCGGTCTCCAGGATCGTCCCGTCGAAATCCAGGACGAGGCACGCACGGCTCACGTCCACAGTCTGGCCGCCACCGCCTGCCTCATCCGTCGGCGCCGAACCACTCCTCGGCCAGGAGGCGGTACGAGCGCAGCCGGTCCCCATGGTCGTGGGTGGCGGTGGTCACGACTAGTTCGTCCGCGCCGGTGGAGCGCTGCAGCGAGCGCAGGCCGTCCGCCACGGCCGCCGGCGATCCGACGAACTGGGTGTCCACCCGGTCGGCCACCAGGGAACGCTCCTGCTCCGTCCACGGATGGGCGGCAGCCTCGTCGGGGGTCGGGTAGGGCGAGGCGCCCTGTCCGGACCGGATGCCCAGCACCCAGAGGCCGAAGCCCGCGGCCGCCTCCTGGGCCGACCGGTCGTCGGGCCCCACGACCACGTCAGCCGAGACGGCGACGTACGGGCGGTCGAGCCACCGGGACGGCACGAACGCCTCCCGGTAGGCGTCGACGGCCTCGAGGATGGTGGACGGACTGACGTGGTAGTTGGCGGCGAAGCGCAGTCCGAGTGCCCCGGCGACGGCGGCGCTCTCGCCGGCGCTGCTGCCGAGGACCCAGACCTCGACGTCAGCACAGACTCCCGGCACCGGACGTGGGTCGAGCCCTCCGGCGGAGCGATAGGTGCCGTCGAGCAACGAGACGACGTCCCCGATGAGGTCCGTGTACACCGGGGTCACGGCGTCGCGCTGCTGGAGCATGTCCGCCGTCAGCGCCAGCCGGGGTGAGTTGACCAGTCCCTTGAGCGACGGGCGGGCGGGAATGAGCAGACCGTCCTCGGTCCGGGTCGCCTCGTTGGGCCGACGTTTCCTGGGCGCCCCGTCACTGGAGACGGCCCGGAGCCGGTCCTTCAGGAAGTCCCGACCGCCCGAGCGGCCGATCCCCAGGTCGATCCGTCCGGGATGGGCGGCGTCCAGGAGGCCGAATTCCTCGACGATCGACAATGCCGTTCGGTGGCCGCTCTGCACCCCGCCCGAGCCCAGGCGGATGGTGGACGTCCGACCGGCCGCCAGGGCGATCATCACCACCGGCGACGTGCCGGCCACGCCGGGGTTGAGGTGGTGCTCGGCGAACCAGTAGCGGCTGTACCCGAGTGACTCGGCCGTCACCGCCAGCTCGACGGAGTTCCGCACCGCGGTCGCGGGCCCGCTGCCCGCGCTGATGGGCACCAGGTCGAGGACACCGAGGGGCACAGGAGGAGCGGGCACCACCGGGGTCATACCGAGGTCCGCGCGCGGGCGGGTCGGCCGGGCTCCGGCACCCGGAGGCCGAGGTGGTCCCGGAGGGTCGGTCCGTCGTACTCGGTGCGGAACCGGCCACGGTCCTGCAGGATCGGCACCACCTCGTCGGCGAACCGGTCGAGGCCACCGGGAGTGAGGTGGGGGACGAGGATGAACCCGTCGGCCGCCCGCTGCTGGACGGACTCGTCGATCTGCGTGGCCACCTGCTCGGGCGTGCCGATGAAGGACGGTCGGCTCATCACCTCGATCATGAGTTCCCGGATCGAGAGCCCCTTGGCCTCGGCCCGCGCCCGCCACTCGGCGGCCGTCCCGAGCGGGTCCGCCGGGATGTTGGCGCGCCCCTTCGAGACCGGATCGGCGGTCAGGTCGGGATCGATCTCGGGCAGGGGGCCGTCGGGGTCGTAGCCGGAGAGGTCCCGGTTCCAGACCTGCTCGAGGAAGAGGATCGCGGTCGGACCACTGACCTGCTGGTGCCGGATCACGGCGGCCCGCTCGACGGCGTCCTCCTCGGTGTCGCCGAGGACGAACGTGGCGGCCGGCAGGATCTTGAGCTCGTCAGGGGAGCGGCCGTGGCGGGCCAGGCGACCCTTCACGTCGTCGTAGAACGCCTGGCCGGCCTCGAGGGTGCCGTGCCGGGAGAAGATGCAGTCCGCCGCCTCGGCGGCGAACTCGCGCCCGGCCTCCGAGTCCCCGGCCTGGAAGATCACGGGCTGGCCCTGCGGGGAGCGTGGGACCCCGAACACCCCGTCGATGTCGAATTGGGGGCCGCGGTGCGCGAAGGCGCCCTGGCCCGGGTCCGACACGAAGACGCCCGACTCCTTGTCCGCCACCAGCCCGTCGGGGTCCCACGAGTCCCAGAGCTCACGGGCCGTGGACAGGAACTCGCGGGCACGCTCGTAGCGGTCCTCCCGGGCCAGGAAGCCGCCCCGCCGGAAATTCTCCCCGGTGAACGCATCCCAGGAGGTCACCACGTTCCACGCGGCCCGCCCGTCCGACAGGTGATCGAGCGAGGCGAACTGACGCGCCACCTCGTACGGCTCGTTGAAGGTCGAGTTGATCGTGCCCGAGAGTCCGATGCGCTCGGTGACGGCGGCCAGCGCGGCCAGGACCGTGAACGTGTCGGGGCGGCCGACCACGTCGAGGTCGTGGATCCGGCCCCGGTGCTCGCGCAGCCGGAGGCCCTCGGCGAGGAAGAAGAAGTCGAACTTGGCCCGCTCCGCGGTCTGCGCCAGCTCGACGAAGGAGGAGAACTCGATCTGGCTGCCGGCCGCCGGGTCACTCCACACCGTCGTGTGGTTGACCCCGGGGAAGTGGACGGCGAGGTGGATCGGACGGGGAGCGTCGGTCATCGGGGGAATCCTGTCGGCTGTCTCATGTGGTCACGTACCGGCTGTCGGGACGGGCGAGGCCGAAGCGTTGACGGAATCCGTGCTCCGTATAGGCCGTGCGGAACACGGACCGGCGCCGGAACTCGCCCGTCAGCTCGCCGGCGATGACCTGCAGATCGTGGGGGAGGGCGCCCGGGCGCAGGCGGAACCCGTCGATGCCGGCGGCGCGCCACTCCAGCAGCAGGTCGGCGAGCGCCGACGGCCGGCCGACGAAGACATGGGCGTCCGACCGGAAGGGTCGGCCGAAGCGCGCGTCGAGGCGGCTCCGGCGCGTCGACGCCGTGTGGTCGTCGCTGTCGAGGAAGACAACCAGGTCGGCGAGGATCCGCAGGGGTGGCTCCTCACGGCGCTCGCGCACCTCATGGGACCGCACCGTGGCCGCCAGCCAACGCGCCTCGTCCCGGTCGTTCGGGGTGACGAAGACGACGTCGGCGGACCGGGCCGCCAGCCGGAAGGCGAGCGGAACATGGGCGAGGGCGGCCACCACGGGCTGGCCCTGTGGCGGACGGGGCGTGATGGACGGGCCGTTCACCGAGAAGAACGCACCCTCGAACCCGATGGGGTGGAGCTTGTCCCGGTCGATGAACCGGCCACTGGCGACGTCGCGGATCTCGGCGTCGTCCTCCCAGCTGTCCCAGAGGCGCCGGACGACCTCGACGGCGTCGGCGGCCTCGTCGAAGAGCTCGACGATCTGGCGGGGCGGTGCCGCATCGGTCGCTGACCCACGGGGGACCTCCTCGAGGGACCGGCGCCCGAACAGGCGCGCCTCTGCGGCGGTCGGCGACACTCGCACCTGCATGCCGGCGCGACCGTCGCTCACGTAGTCGAGGGTCGCCACCGACTTCGACAGGTGGAACGGCTCGGTGTGGGTGGTGGTGACCGACGGGACCAGGCCGATGGACGTCGTCAGCGGGGCGACGCGGGCGGCGACCAGGACGGCGTCGAGGCGTCCCCGGACCCGTCCGGTCCACGGGTCCGGCCGTCCCCGACGGGTGGGCAGGGTGGCCATCGAGTCCTCGATGGTTACGAAGTCGAGCAGACCCGCCTCGGCGGTCCTGACGAGTCCAGACCAGTAATCGGGCGTGAGGAGCAGCCCGGGGGTGGCGTCGGGTTCGCGCCACGCCGCGGGGTGCCAGCCGGCGCCGTCGAGCGCCACACCGAGATGCAGTTGATCGTCTGCGGCCATCGAGGACCCCGGTCGTATGTGGAGGTATGGTCGTCCGGCTCCGCCGGAACCCGACGCCACTCTATCCTATAAATCCGACTGGATTAGTCAGGTATGGAGTTCGTAGACTCGCAGCATGAGCATCCACGTCCACTGGTTCCTCCCCACCAGCGGCGACAGTCGGGAGATCGTGGGCTTCGGTCCGACGGTCGGCCGCCGGTCGCCCGACATCGACTACCTGGCCCAGGTGGCGAGGGCAGCCGACCAGCTCGGCTACGAGGCCGTCCTGACGCCGACGGGAACCTGGTGCGAGGACTCCTGGCTCACGACCGCAGCGCTCACCCGGGAGACTCGGAACCTCAAGTTCCTCGTGGCCTTCCGGCCCGGTCTGGTGTCCCCCACGCTCGCCGCCCAGCAGGCCTCCACGTTCCAGCGGATCAGCGGTGGGCGACTGCTCCTCAACATCGTGACCGGTGGGGACGCCGACGAGCAGCGCCGCTTCGGCGACTGGCTCGACCACGACCGCCGCTATGACCGGACCGCCGAGTTCATCACCGTCCTGCGGGGCGCCTGGACGGGCACGCCGTTCGACTTCCACGGCGAGCACTACGAGATCGCCGGCGCGACCACGGTGCGACCCCCGTCCCCGACCCCGGAGATCTTCTTCGGCGGCGCATCCCCGGCCGCCGAGCAGGTGGCGGCCCGACATGCCGACGTGTACCTCACGTGGGGGGAGACCCCGACCCAGGTGGCCGAGCGCATCGGTCGGATGCGGGAGCTGGCTGCGGCGAACGGCCGGACGCTGCGTTTTGGCATCCGGCTCCATGTCATCTCCCGAGACCGCGCCGACGAGGCCTGGGCGGTGACCGAGCGCCTGCTCGACGCCATCTCGGACGACACGATCGGCGTGGCCCAGCGCCAGTTCGCCCGTGCCGAGTCCGTCGGGCAGCGGCGGATGGCCGCGCTGCATGGTGGCAGCCGCGACAACCTCGTCGTGTCGCCCAACCTGTGGGCCGGCTACGGCCTGGTGCGGTCGGGCGCCGGCACCGCCCTGGTCGGCAGCCACGACGAGGTCGCCGAGCGGATCGCCGAGTACCACGGGCTCGGCGTCGACCACTTCATCCTGTCGGGACAGCCGCACCTCGAGGAGGCCTACTGGTTCGCCGAGGGCGTGTTCCCGGTGCTCCGCTCCGCCGGCCTGCTCGGTAGCGACGTGGCAGCGGGCCGCCACCAGCTGATCGACGCGCCGTCGTGACCCTGGGCACGGGACCCGGGTCCCTGGTGGCGGTCAGCAGCGGGGACTCGCCCACCTCGAAGACCCGGGCGCTGGCCGAGGCCGCGCTCGAGGTGGGAGGAGGTGGTCAGCTCATCGACCTCATCGACCTGCCGGCCGACGCACTCCTGGGGCGACGCCAGGACGACTCGGTCGACCAGGCGGTGGCGGCCGCGTCGTCCGCGTCCGTGCTGGTGCTGGCGACGCCGGTCTACCGGGCCACGTTCAGCGGGGCGCTCAAGGCGTTCCTCGACCGGTTCGCCACCGATTCCCTGTCCGGCACGGCGGTCGTCCTGGCGGCCACGGCGGGGGGCCCTGCGCACTTCCTGGCCCTGGACACCGGTGGGCGGGCGGTCGTCGCCAGCCTCGGCGGGTGGACCGTGCCGACCGTCGTCTACGCCACCAGCGCGGAGTTCGACGACGGCCGCCCCTCGGCGTCCGTGGTCGACACGTTGCGGACCGCAGTGGCCCAGGCGCGTGCGGTCGGTGGGACGGCCTGACGGGTCCCGTCGGGACGGCGCACCCGGGGCCCGTCGCCACCGCGGGTACCTCTGGGTGAGCTGGGTTTCCCCATAGGAAAACTAGGAATAAAGTAGGGGCATGGGCCACCACGCTGAAGTCGTGACCGTGGTCGGCGGGGGGGCATCCGGGGCGCTCGTCGCCCACCAGCTCCTGCGCCAGGCGAGCGCGCCGATCAAGGTGATTGTGGTCGAGCCTCGTGCCGAGATCGGCCGGGGCGTCGCCTTCGGCACCAGGAACCCGCTGCACCTCCTGAACGTCCGCGCCGGCTGCATGGGCGCCGATCCCGACGGGCCCGGTGAGTTCGCCGACTGGGTGCGGCGCCAGGACATCGCCGACGACCAGGACTTCCTGCCGCGTGCCCGCTACGGCGACTACCTCCGGTCGCTGCTCGGACCCGTGGACCACGTCCGGGCGGAGGCGGTCGACGTCCTGCCCGCCGCGCACGGGGTCGACGTCGTCCTGGCCAACGGTTCCGTGGTGGGCGGCCACCGGGTGGTCCTGGCTCCGGGACCGTCCCCCCAGCAGTGGCCCGCACCACTCCGAGCCAACGGTCGGCGGTGGATCAGCGACCCCTGGGCCCCCGGCGCACTGACGGGACTCCGTCCGGACGTGCCCGTGCTGCTCGTCGGTACGGGCCTCACCGCGGTCGACGTCGCCCTGAGCCTCGATGCCGCCGGACACGAGTCCGTCGTCGCCGTTTCGAGACACGGACTGCTGCCGCTCGCCCACCCGGCCCATCCGGCGCCGATACCACCCCTGCAGCCGCCGATGCACGCGAGTCCGCGCCTGTTGCTGGCCTGGGCCCGGGAGGCGTCCGCCGGGCTCGGCGACTGGCGCCCGGTCGTCGACGCGCTCCGACCCTGGACCGACCAGCTGTGGGGCGGACTGGACGAGGCCGGCCGCCGCCAGTTCCTCAGCCACCTCCACCGCCGGTGGGAGACGGTCCGCCACCGGATGGCCCCGTCGGTGGCGGCCAGACTCCGCTCGCTCGAGGAGTCCGGCCGGCTGACGGTGCTCGGCGGCGGCGTGCGATCGGCCCGGAACACCCTGCGAGGCGTCGAGGTGCGGCTGGCCGACCGCACCCTCCGGGTCGGGGCCGTCGTCAACTGCACCGGCGCCCAGCCCGATGTGCGGTGGACGAACAACCACCTGGTGCGCGAGCTGCTGGCCACGCGCGTGGTCCGTCCCGGTCCCCTCGGCCTGGGCCTGGCCACCGCGGCGGACGGCAGTATCCCGGGCACCGACGGGAGGGTGTGGCTGGTCGGACCACTGCGCCGGGGAGACCGCTGGGAGACCACGGCGATCCCCGAGATCCGGGCCCAGGCCGCAGCGCTTCCCCGCCAACTGTGGCCGGAGGGTGCCGTCGTCGGGGCCTGACGCGGCCGGCCTCGCCGACTCCCGGACTCCCGGGTCTGCGGGCCAGGTCGTGCACCTGAAGGTGGGGGACCCCGGTCCTGCAGGCGTCGGCAACGCGAGCGGTGCGACCCGACGATTCCGACCGGCGCTCCGGCCCGTGAGGTCGGCCGCCATAATTCCTATAAAACCGACTGGACAAGTCAGGTATTGCGCCGTACAGTGGGGACATGGCCTTCCAGCCGATCGACCGAGGCAGATGCGGAGCATGGCGCCGGCACCTCCAGGACCCGTGTTGTCGGTGACCCCGGCGACCTGACCCCGGCCCCTACGGCCACGCTCCGCCTCGCATCCCCCCGGAAGGAATCCCGTGTCCCTCACCCGCTTCGACCCCGACCCCCAGAACCGACCGGCACCAAATGTGTCCGCCCACCCCTCCGCCCACCCCTCGGGCGCCGTCCCGTCCGACCCGGTCCGACCGGTCGGCTCGCTGTCGTTCCGGGCCCTGCGGGCCATCGCCGCCGGGCTGGCCCGGGTCGAGCAGCCCCTCCCCCCGGCCGGGCCGGGCGATGGCGCCCGGTCGTCTCGGCTCATCGCCACCGCCTTCTACGACGTGTGGCTGATCACCTGGCCCGACGGGTCGGGCCTCGAGCCGCACGACCACGGCGACGTCCGCAGCGTGCTCCAGATCGTCGACGGGGAGCTCACCGAGACGTACTCGGACCGCAGGCTCGGCGTCGAGGCTGCGGTCCGGACACTGCGACGGGGTTCGGTGACGATCGCGGAGCCGACCGTGGTACACCGCCTGGGCAACCGGTCGGGCGCCGACGCCACGTCGCTGCACGTCTATTCGCCGCCCCTGGTCGACGTCACCTTCTTCGACCTGCACTCGGCCGGGGACTTCCACGCCGTGCGCTCGGCGCCGGTGGGCGCCCGGCCGGCACACGCCACATCCGACGGTGCGGTCCTCCCGGCTCCGGCACCGCTGAAGCTGGTCCAGCCGTGACCTCGACCGACAGCCGGCTCCGCCGGATCCGTCCCCACTCGAAGGGCAGTCGCACAACGCCCTATCGATGATGCCCCCGCGCTGCGAGCCGCCCCCCTTTCCCTCGGCTCGCAGCGCGGCGCATCGC